>JAAYTM010000173.1 GCA_012518015.1 Synergistaceae bacterium | reverse complement strand
TAGAAAACCTCAATCCCGGATCAAGTAAAAAAGACCGGATCGCCCTGAGAATGATCGAGGAGGCCGAGTCATCCGGTGAACTTGAGCCAGGGCAACCCGTAGTGGAGCTCACCAGTGGCAACACCGGCACGGGGTTGGCCATAGTCTGCGCCGTCAAGGGCTACCCCTTTATAGCCGTCATGTCCAAGGGCAATTCCATGGAAAGGGCGCGGATGATGAGAGCCTTAGGAGCCGAAGTAATCCTAGTGGACCAAGCGGTGGGATCGCCGCCTGGTCAGGTTTCAGGACAGGACCTTGATCTGGTGGAAGAGCGTACACAGAAGATCGTGCAGGAACTCGGTGCTTTTAGGGCCGACCAGTTCAGGCTGGAAGGAAACATACGTGCCCATGAATACGGTACCGGCGAGGAAATCTGGGAGCAGACTGAAGGTTGCCTCGATGGCTTCGTCGATTTTGTCGGGACAGGCGGGTCTTTTGCGGGGTGTTCGAAGGCTCTGAAGAAGCATAATCCCGAGATCCGTTGTTATCTTCTGGAGCCAACTTCTTGCCCGTGGCTTGCAAAGCGGGAAGTGACCAATCCGAATCACAGGATCCAGGGTGGAGGTTACAGTCGAGACCTCCCTTTCGTCGATCCGTCACTGGTTACGGAATACCTGACGGTAACTGACGAGGAGGCCATTGAGGGGGCCCGGGCGTTGGCTCAGCACGAGGGGATATTTGGGGGATTCTCCACAGGGGCCCACGTTTCTGCGGCTGCAAGGCTCCTGGAGGGTCAAGAAAAGGGAAGCACTCTTGTCTTTCTGGTCTGTGACTCGGGACTCAAGTACGTTAGTACCGACCTGTATCTCTAACGAGTGAAGTCAGTGCTGTAAAAAGGATGAGTGCAGGTAAGCGTGGCCCAGGTTGTAGGCGGCTAACTTCGTTTGGTTTAACATGAACCCCAGCTTTCGGACGTATCCGGGCAATGTAGCGGAAATTATGATATGGACAGTATTCCAACCTATCCGAACACCTTAAGGCTTCAACCATACTTTCTGGTCAAATTGTCCGCACGAATTGGTAGTAATAGTCGCAATAAGTTTTACGTTCATAAGGAAGGGGTCTTTAGGCATTGTTTAAATTTGGCGAAAGCATAGAAACCTCTTTTCCTGGAGTGAAGATGGGATTCTTAATTATGTGTGGAGTCTCCTCTTCCCATCCGTATGAGGAAAGGGAAGTTAGAGAGGTGATTGCAGGATTACGTAAAAAATACGGCCAACTGGATAGGAAAGAGCTAAAAAAGCTTAATCCGATTCAGGCCTATGTAGCCTATTATAAGAGGTTCGGATATAGTTATCACGTACTTGCCCAACTGGAATCCGTGTTGCAAGGGAAAAAATCACTGCATACCGAATCCGGCTTATTGCAGGCAATGCTCTTTTCTGAGTTAGAGAGTATGCTCCTTACTGCTGGCCATGATTTGGCCCAATTGCATCTGCCATTGCAATTGAAGGTGGCTACCGGCGCTGAGGTTTATCAATCCGTCTCTGGGAAAGAAGTGAGGACCGTAAGTGGAGATATGATGCTTTGTGATTGCAGTGGCACGATATCAAGTATTTTGAGAGGCCCAGATTACAAAAGCCGTATTACGCCATCTACATCAGACGTCCTTTTCTCAATTTATGCACCACCTGGGATTGATGAAAATTATATCAAAACCGATCTACAGAAATTAGAGAAAAGAATTATAGCTCTTTCCCAATCCTCGAAAACAGAACTGCTTCATGTTTTTTCCACTTAACTCGCCAAGAGTTAAACGCCCTTAAAGTATAGGGCGTAAATATGGGTCTAATCTTTGCTATTTGTTTTTAAGTACAATTTCACTCCCACATATACATATATAATCGTAGACAGTCAAGATGGTTTAAAGCCAAGCCAATCACCCCACCTTTTCCACCCTCTTCCTAGCTGGCACAAACTTGTTCACCGGCGAGGCCATAGCGTGTTGTTCTTTTATGTCGCTTATGGTGTAAGCTACATAACGCTTGGTCATCGTGAGGTCCGTATGTCCCATGATGCGCTGCCAAGAAAGCGTATATCCGCCGTTTCGCAGACAAGAAAGGGAGAAGGTATGGCGCAGCTAAGTGTGGCGCGGATTGTAAGTAGCCGGCTTCATTTGGTCTGACATGAACTCGAATACGCACTTTCTAGTCTTTTGAGGATCGAAAGCGTCGGGAAAACATTTGAAAAAGCGCGACAGGTGGTCTCTATAACCTTTAATGGTCTGCCCTGCCCTTCCTTCAGCCATCTTGAAGTAAATGAATTGATCTACTGCCTCTTGCCATGAGACGTCTTTCCTGAAAGGTATGACAGTCATAAAAACACTCCCTTTCGCCTCGTGCCGGCGGCAAGGGAGTGCAAAAACAGCTTTTTCATGGACAAATGGATTATGCATTTTTGGCCTAAATTGCAAGTATAACGAAAAGCGTCGAGATTGCTGATTGTAACTGCGGTTTTTAATCATGGCGCGCCCGGCAGGATTTGAACCCGCGACCAACGGATCCGAAGTCCGCCGCTCTGTCCACTGAGCTACGGGCGCACGAGAATTACACATCGGACAGCACTAGGAAAATTACCACAGGTAAGCGGATTAG
>JAAYTM010000172.1 GCA_012518015.1 Synergistaceae bacterium | reverse complement strand
ATTGCGGAATTCCTTCAAGGATATAGCACCCTCAAGGCGTACCTTTTTGTAACGCTCTTCATCCTCGTATGCGCAAACTAACAACGCCTTTCCCGATTGCACTTCTTGCCTTGCCTCTTGCGGGCTGATCTTTTCTGCCATGGTTTTAGGATCCCCTCCTTTTGGTCTATCTGTATAACTTGTTTATATGGTCGCCTATATTGTCCCTAGATTTTTATCTATTATCTAATTGTAAGATATTTCTCGGGCACTTCTAGCTTTGTTAATCCGAGATAGCCTCTGCCGAAAACATATGTATCCTGGTAGACAAGTATATAATTTGTCTTCTCGATTCCAGTGCTCAAATCAACGTAATAGCTCCCATTCCATTCCGAGCCCGGCGTATATTTCTCGTAAGCATCGACAAGATCTTCAATAGTCATTTCGGCTTCGCCATCGATGATTCTTCGTGCCAGCTCAACTAAACCCGCTGACTCGGCGTAGCCGCAAGAATAAGCCCACGTACCAAGCCGCCCGCTAGCACCCTTTTGTATAATTACTTCTTCTATTTTTTTCATTATTGCTGGGAAGTTGCCCTTCTCGGCCGTCAGATCTAGGCCTAACGCACCAGGGTATCCTCTTAGCGGAGAAGGAACGGACGACTCGACGTAATATCCTCCATAAGCTACTATCTGCCTGATGAGCGGTTCGACATGGGCTACATTAGTATTAAAAAATGCTGTTTTTGGGCCGTATTTGTCTAGCCAAGCGGGGACTTTTTCCAATATAAATTGCTGGGCTCCCGCCACACCGACGTCGCTTACTGGATCTGGTGCAGTCTCAAAATGGAAATTAACGCCTATGTCCTTACAGACAGCTTCCATTATGTTGCGTCTCCTAGAAAGCAGTTCATAACTCATATGTCTTGGGAAAGATATATGTACAAAATCCGTGGCTCCCATCATTTTAGCCGCTACGGGAATAAGATAGCCTCTGTAGACGTCATTAACACTTGTCACCAAATCGGCTGTGGAGCTGATAACACCAGGATCCTCCTGGGCTTCGGCAGCAAAGCACAAAATATCCGGCCTCTTTTCCTTAACACGCCTAAAGGCCTCTGTAGTTCCGGGTATTGATTGATTGACGACAATAGCTTTCATTAAAGGATCATCGGCGAGGCCAACTATTTGGCTTATCACTGTTTCCATTTCCTGCATAAAATTATCAGGATAGGTCACATGGGCTATCATGCCACCAGACGATGCATCACCGTAATCTTCGATAAGCTTTTCAGCGCCGCGAAGTTCATCTTCACCCTGTGAAACTGTCCCGGTTACGATGCCAATATGATACGGTGCGTCAGCATAAACAATGCCCCCGCTTGCTATAAGAAATATAAAAAGCGTTGCAGCTACAATAAACTTGACCTTATCCAATGTTCTCCCTCCAGATTGCCATACAGTATTTGGTGTAAGTTATAGACTACTTTTTAATGTTTACTTTGTCAATTGGCGTTAGGCTCTGCGATAGAGATTGTTGACTTCAAATTAAAATACCGAGCGGGAGGAGGCAACCGCTCGGTATTTTTTAGTAAGTTGTGATCTTTTCTAATCGTTCATCGCCAAGATGAAATCGACCATTTTTTGGAAGTTCTCGTTTAACTCTTCCTGTACGTCTTTTCCTTCCTTTAGGTCAGCCCTCACGCCATATATGAACTTTCTCCACATATCGTTGATGCCGGCCTCATGAAATTCGCTGTATTCAAAGCTTGTTCTTTGCTTTTCATACACAGTGCCGTCCATGAGCGCGCGAGGGGTAGCGTTGGCCCCCATTAAAAATGGTATGGAGTATCCGTAGGCTGGTAACGTCACGAAAATGGTTGTTAAAGTTTCAGGATATTCAGGATCTATCAAAATTGTTGCACTTGATTGAGCTCTCTCAAAATTCCACATTGCCGGATGTTTCGATACTTTTGGAGAGTTGGCCAGTTCAATTGTTATGTTGCCGTAATTTGAGATGAGTGCATCCTCGGGCGATCCGTAGTCGTTTACACGAGATACGGTGAAGTAAATACCCTTATATTCCTCGCCATCTTTTTTCAGGGAAGGATTAACTTGCTCTTCAATGATTTTGTAGCAATTATCGGCTATTTGGAGAATTTTGCCGTTGGCATCGACAAATAGGTAGTTTGTGCCCCTGTTTCCGCTGGCCAGGTATCCTTTTTCGGCAAAGGAATGCATGACCGCCTTGGCCTCATCGACGTCTTTGCAGTGTTCTGCTATGTAGCGAGGGACGTAGTGATTCATAAATCCATCGTATTTTGGGGGATCTACATGGGGAAACTCTCCTTCGTATTCTCCTACGTACCATTCCTTGTGTTGCCATTGCGCAGGCACGTCGGCACCTCCGGCAAGTCCTTTCTCATTTACAAAGAATGACACTCCCGTATCTGCCGTACCCATAGAGCCAAAGAATTTGTAAGGTTTTTTATCTCCCTTTGGAACGCTGGTAATTTTTTTGAGATAGGCAGACTGCAAATCCTTAGCGGTTTCCCTTGTCTTATGAAAAATTATCTGTCCACCTTTGGTCGCCGGTGGAGCTATGGCGAAGGAAGTGCATCCGGAGCTTTCGTATAAAAGGGCAAGGTCCCTGTATCTTCCAAAGGTAAAAGCTATGTAAAGTTCCCTATCGATTCCAACTGCATCGGCAATCGCGTTCAGTTCTTCTATCCAATACGAACATTTAATCTCTTTTGAGAGGTCTATCGAAAGCTTGGCGAAGCGTCTAAGTTGTTCTTCTTTGCCTTCAGCCTTAGTCATGAAGGAGTTATATGCTTCAAGGATAGAATCACGATTAATTTTCCCCCACTTGGCGCCTACTTCTGAGGGGCTACCTTCCAAAATTACCATGTCTGCTGCATAACCCAACGTTGCTCCGAGCAGACAGAGGGAAACAAATGTTGCAATTAATAAAAGAACCTTCCTTCGCTTCAATTCCTATCCCTCCTTATATTTGGATATTCGTGAGCACCCAAAAATTAGGCCTACATCAATTTGTATTGTTCCTGGGTTTAGGATGGCAAAAGAGGATTGTTCTTTGGTAAATTATGAAAAAACCACGTCTATACCGTATAAATCGCTAAATAGATAATTTAAAATATTCGTATTGTAAGTATGTATCTTTAGAGCAGTAATCCTCTTTTGCCAAAATTTTTAAGCTAATCTTTTCTTAAAAGATCCACGAAGTCTCTGACGTTTTCAACTTCCTCGAGGTTAAATAGCGTATCGGCAATCTCATCGAGTTTTTTGTCGTTGGGGATTGCATTGTAGCCCAGAGTTTTGAACTTCCAGAGCAGCTCTTCTTTTGTAAAGGGATTTTTGGGATGCCCTTTGGGGTAATTTACCTCCAGGTTGAATACGCGTCCGTCATTTAGATGGATGTCTATCTTTACGGTGTAGCGCAATGCCCTTGGTAATTTTTCTATCTCAGGATCGTCAATGACTTCTACCTTTCTTGCGAACTCCAGTATCTTGGGATCTTTGATCTTGTCTTCGGTAAATTGGTCGATAAAGGCATTTCCTTCTAAGAGCGTAACTGCACATACGTAAGGATGGCTCAGCTGTGCAGAAACTACGCTTTTGATGTCGTCTACGTCAACGGAGTATTTTCGGGTTATAGATGTCGTGTGAACAACAACTTTTTTAATGTCTTCAGGCTTTATGTCCGGGTGCTCTGCCCTGAATTTCCTCAAGCCGTCTATCGTCGTATGTTTGCTTCTGCAAGTGGAGTAGAATTTCAGGCCAATTCCCATGAGTTCCCAACGATCGCCAAGGTCCCCGCAGGTGCGCTCTTCGTCATATATCCTATCGGTGAAGCAGTGGTAAAATCCGCCGAATTCGTTTTCTAGGACGTCTTCGATGCCGGTAAAGCCTTCTTTTGCAAGCAAGGCTCCAACGATTGCACCTTCGGAAGATTTAGAAGGCACAATTCTTTTTGCCATTGCCGCGAACTGTACCGCTTGCAAGCCGCTTGCCCAGTTTCCAGCAATGCCCATGGCATGTTGCATTTGTTCTGCGTTTAATCCGAGCAGTTTTCCTACTCCGGCTGTTGAACCAAATACGCATGTCGTTCCGGTATTGTTAAAGCCTTGGTGGGCCAGCTCCATGCCGATCGGGGCGGCTACGCGGCAGGCTATCTCGTAGGCCAGGGCTGTAGCAACCAAAAAGTCCTTTCCGCTTACGTTTTCAAGCATCTCGGCAAAGGAGGTAACGCATCCTAAAACACCTGTGGAAACGTGGATTATCCCGTCTGTATGCGTATCGTCCAGCTCGAAGGAGTTTATGGCCGATCCGTTGATCATCATGGCAGCCGTAACCGAAGTTTTTTCGCCCGTTCCCCATAAAGACGCTTCTTTTCGATCCGTTCTCGCAGTTAAGACGTCTTTGTAGATCTTCATCCATGGAGTGGTGGATCCGAAAAGTCCGCATCCGTAGCCGTCTAGTACGACGTTTTTAAGGTGTTCCATTACCTCGGAAGGAATGTCCTCGTATTTTAGATTGACTGCGAATTCGGATAGTCGTCGGCTCATTGTTTGTTTTTCTGACATATCATTTCCCCCTCTTTATTATTAAATTATTGAAATTTATTGCTTGCAAGCCTTTTAAAGTTTGCAAGTCGGTTATTGCTTCGGCAGCGCAAAGTTAAAAGTTATCAGTTAATCGTTTAAGAAGGACTCTTCTGCATGCTCTCAGGCTTCAAACCTAAAAAGCTTCATCATTTCTTTGACCCTGGCGTCAGGTGCAATGCGTAGCGTATTTTCTATGACCTTGGCTTGACTTTCCTTCGAGATGACTTGTCCTGTCACATCGACGAATTTTTCGATCAATTCATCGTCTGTCATGGGATTTTCGGGATCTCCTTTTGGATAATCCACGCGAGAAGAATAGACATTGCCCTTTTTATCTTTGATTTCTACGATCATGCTCCTGGGATTTGGATAGAGCTTTTGAATTTCAGGATCGATTTCTATGGTTATCTTCCTTGCAATTTCGCGCACCCTCAGGTCTTTTATCGCATCTTCTGTGTATTCTTGAAGCCCCGCCTTGCCCCTGACTAATATGGAAGCTATTCCGTACTGGATGCTCAAGCGTGCGTGTAAGACCGTTTGGTAATCGGGGATGTCAGAGCCCTGCTTGGCGTTTTTGTGCGTTAGGATGTGGATTTGGTCAATGTCATCTGGGGTCAAGGGATGTTCCTTCAGGATGTTTAAAGTGGCTTCGTTGGCATAATGGACGTATCTGCAGGATGGGTAAGGCTTGAAGTAAATGGATAATATATCATATTGGGCTCCTAAACCTTCCGTGATGGAAGAAATATCGTATTCATCGGAAAAACAGTGGCAAAAACCAAGGCGTCCCTCGATTACGCCCTTTGGACCTGTTAGGCCT
>JAAYTM010000171.1 GCA_012518015.1 Synergistaceae bacterium | reverse complement strand
ACTGTGTGCGTGAGTGTGCATTTCTTGAAAAGTACAAGGGATATCCAAAGATCTACGCTCGGCAGATCTATAACAATTTCGCCATAGTCAGAGGCTCTCACAGCGCCAATAAAATGATAAATTCCTGTGCACTTTGCGGCCTTTGTGAGGTCCTTTGCCCCAATGATTTTTCCATGGCCGATTTATGTCGCTTCGCGCGTGAGCAAATGGTGGAGCGTAACATCATGCCACCTTCAGTCCACGAGTTTGCTCTCCTTGACATGGAACATGCCAACTCTCCAAGGTCGTCCGGATTTCGAAGCGGAACGAAGACTACGCAGGCTATTTTCTTCCCCGGTTGCCAGCTGGCGGGAGCGATGCCCGATCAGACTGAAAGGGTTGCAAACTTCCTTGAAGAGATGTTCGACGGTAAAATGGGCATATTGCTTGGATGCTGCGGTGCGCCTGCATGGTGGGCCGGCAGGCTAGACAAGCTTGAAGAAGTCATCAAAAACATCGAGAAAACCGTAGAATCCGCAGGAAACCCCACCCTGATCCTGGCTTGTTCTTCTTGCAACGAGGTGTTTAAAAACTTCATGCCTAATTTGTCGAGAGTCTCTTTATGGCAAGTGTTGCTTGAAAAGGGGTTACCTGAAACAAGGCCCGCTGCAGAAACGCTTGCGCTGCACGACCCTTGCACGACCCGCCATGAAAAAGAATGGAGGGAGTCCATTCGAAAGATACTACAAATTGTTGGACAGCCCTATGAAGAGCTTGTCTTCGGTGGCGAAACTACGCGCTGCTGCGGTTATGGAGGCCTTCAGGTTATGGCCGACCCTGACCTTGCGCGTGAGGGCGTCTCGCGAAGGCTTCAAGAAAGCGAAAACGATTTTCTGACCTATTGCGCCATGTGCCGTGAAAGCCTTTCCGGGTCGGGGAAAATGGTCTTTCATCTGCTGGACATCCTATTTCCTCCTCCTGCAGAAAAGAAACGTGCTGGCTTTTCCAAACGTCAGCAAAATAGGGAATTGCTTCGCACAAAGCTGCTTGGTTCTTGCGACATTCCTACGGAGCCGTGGGATGACTTGCCCATATCAGTTTCGGACAGAGTGCGCGAAAAACTTGAAGAACGCCACATCTTAGACAGCGATATCAAACAAACCCTGTGGAAAGCTTCTTCGATGGGAAGGTATCTTATCTCTCCCGAGGGCACCAAGCTTGCTTGTTCAAGGATAGGAAACGTTAATTTCTGGGTGGAATACCGCGAGGATGATCAGTCATTTACGATCATCAACGCCTGGAGCCACAGGATGATCATGGAGCTGATGACATGAGCAAGGGAAACGATCTTGGCTTTCACGAAGAAACTAGCTGGAGATGCAGCTGTGGGTGCGAGCTTACGCTGCACAAGGTCGCAGCGCTTTATCTCGGCAACCGCTTCGAGATAGAGCTTCCCGCCTGCTCTCGATGCGGCTTTATTCTTGTGCCTGAGTCTTTAGCGGTGGGCAAAATGCTCGAGGTGGAAAAGATATTGGAGGACAAGTAATGACTTTGCCCTACGAACACCCAAAATGGCGCCAAGTCATGGGCGAGGCGTTTCATCCTGGAGGAGAAAGACTTTCAAAAAGGCTGATATGTTTATGTGACTTTCCTCCGGGGGCCCGCATTCTTGATGCGGGTTGCGGTATGGGTGCGACCTTAGGACTTCTCGTCGAAGAGGGTTTCGATGCCCTTGGGTTGGACAGGTCTGACGACTTGCTTTCGAAGGCAAAGCAAAACGGTCCAGCAGTACATGGAGATTTGCGTGATATGCCATTCGAAGACGGCAGTTTTGACGGCGCGATTTGTGAGTGCGTCCTCTCGCAGCAAAAGAAGCTTTCACCAGCCTTGTCAGAGCTTGCAAGAGTCTTAAAAGACGGAGGAATTTTGGGGGTAACCGACATCTTCGCCGTCAATCGCGGTTACGACAGTCAAGGCCGGGACGGTTCATGTGCAAGCGGGGCCAGGTCCGTCCTTGAAATGAACGAAGCATTCACGATCCATGGATTTGAGGTGTTTTTCTTCGAAGCTTACCCCAAGTTGCTTCGGGAATGTACCGCCCAACTGATTTGGGCAGGCATCATCGAAGCACCCATAAAGACATGTTGTAGCCTTAGTTACGGCCTTTGGTTGTGTAGAAAGTTGGGCGATGAAGGTTCATTAAAAGGGCGATACGAAATTGAAGGCACCGAAAAAGCGGCAGGGTAATCAGGAAGATTGAAGGAGAGATTGAGATGGAGGACCTAAGTACTGCAGTCATGCAATGGGGGCAGGAAGGATTTTGCTGTTCGCAGGTCATGATATTGGCTGGATTGGCACTTACTGGAAAAGAAAACGAGGACCTAACGTCGGCAATGAACGGCCTTTGCAGGGGCACATTTTCTCCTGGCTGCACCTGCGGGGCATTGACCGGCGCTTGTTGCCTTTTAGGGTTTTATGCCGGTAAAGGAGCGCCGTGGGAAGAAAAAGATCCGAGACTGCCCGAGATGATCGGCCAGCTTCACGAATGGTTTCAAGAAAAATGGGGAGAGGGCGGGCACGTCAACTGCGGGAATATCCTGGGCTACGAACCGATTACGGATCCGAAGCAATGCTTTCAAAAATGTTTTCCGATGATAATGGAAACGTTGGAGAAGGCCTTAGAGCTTCTTGAAACTCACGGCTTTGATATACGGGAAGGACGACTCCTTTAATGGCGATTTTGCGCAATACGCACAGCGTATGCCCGATCTGCCTGAAACAGATACCGGCATTGCTGGAAAGTGATAAAGATAATGTTTTCCTGCGGAAACATTGTCCCGATCATGGAGAGTTTTCCTGTCTTGTTTGGGAGGGAACACCTGATCTTGAGACCTGGACTTCAAACCGCTTTCCCCTCGCAGAACCTGAAGACAGACCGCCTGAAACTTGTCCCGAAGGGTGTGGACTCTGCATCGATCACCTACAAAAAAGCTGCACCGTAGTAGTTGAGGTTACGGAAAAGTGTCAGCTCAAGTGTCCGGTATGTTTTGCAAGCGCGGGAGATGGCTTTGAGCCCGATTTTTATGTTTTGGAAAAGTTGTTACATGATGTGCATCGTAAGGCACCAGGTGCCATCCTGCAATTTTCAGGGGGAGAACCCACGCTTAGAGACGATTTAACAGACCTTATTCGATTGGCTTCAAGCCTCAAATTTCCAGGAATTCAGTTAAATACCAATGGCCTTAAGTTGGCTCAAGAATCCGGGTACGGGCAAAGATTAAAGGAAGCAGGACTGAGCTGGGTATTCCTGCAATTCGACGGCCTTCGCGAAGCGACGTATACAACTTTGAGAGGAAGGCAGCTTTTGACCGACAAAATACGGGCAATCGATGCCTGCAAAGAGGCCGGCCTTGGGGTAGTCCTTGTTCCCACGGTTGTAAAAGGAGTTAACGACGATGAGATGGGAGATATCGTCCGTTTTGGGCTTTCACGCTTTCCCGTCGTGAGAGGAATTCATTTTCAGCCCATCAGTTATTTTGGTCGTTTCCCAGAACCCCCGTGTGACGAGATGCGTCTAACGCTTCCAAGGATCATGAGGGAGCTGGTAGCACAGACCGACGGGATGGCAAGTTTATCTCATTTTCGGCCGTCTCGGTGCGAGCATGAACAATGCTCCTTTCGGGCGATTTACCTTGTCGAATCCCCTGATAAAATCATTCCCCTGACAAGTGAGCCATGTTGCTGTAACGGTCGGTCCTCCGATGAAGGATTTCAAAGCTCCGTCGAGAGCATCCGTCGCCGATGGGGGGCCGACATCTCTCCAAAAAACTGCAGAAAACAAGAGGAAACCCCTCAGGAAGTAGACGCGAAAGCCGAAAACGCCTTTGAAAGGTTTATCCGCCTTTACGAAAGGGGAAGCTTCAGCATAAGCGCAATGGCCTTTCAAGACGGTGAAAACCTTGATTTAGAACGTTTGCGCTTCTGCTGCATCCATGTGGCAGCCCCTGATGGAAGGTTAATACCTTTCTGTGCATGGAACCTTACCGCAAGGAACGGCCGGGCCTTGCATCGTCACCGATGAAAATTCCAATCACCCCCTTGGACCCATGGATCGTAGGCCGCCTTGTCAAAGAGTTCCCCTGGTATGCGGCCGCAGAAAAGAAAGCGAGGATCGAAGACCGCAGCGAAATAGAAAGGGCTCAAAAATACCTTTTAAACCGTATAATTGAACATGCTTCACTTTATTCTCCCTTTTACCGTGACCGCCTTGGCAATATAAAGGACGTGCGTTTCAGTGAATTTCCCTTTACTTTCCCATCGGATCTCGCAGAATCGGGATTGCGTTTTCTCACCGTCTCTCAGTCGGAGATACGGCGCATCGTCACTTTAAGCACATCGGGGACATCGGCTCCTCCTAAGAGAGTCTTTTTCACCTCAGAAGATCTCAAGGCAACTGAAGATTTCTTCATGTGCGGGATGACGACGTTTACACCACCGGAAAGCAAAGTTGCCATCTTTATGGAAGGGCCTTCACCCGACAGTATAGGACAAATCCTTAAACGCGCCTCGAAGCGCCTTGGGTGTGAAACGCTTGTCTTTGGGCTTATCCACGACTACGCAGACGCGATTCTTGCCATAGATGACTTTCGACCCCTTGTCGTCGTTGGCCTTTCCGCCCAGATGGCAAGGATCGCAGGAAAGACCGAGCACAAGCCCGATTTCGTCTTGCTTAGTGCAGACATGGCGCCTGCTTCGATAAGGCGGCGGATAGAAAACCTGTGGGAATGCATCACTTTCAACCATTACGGCCTTACCGAAACTGGATGGGGTTGCGCCGTGGAGTGTCGCGCAAGGCAAGGTTGTCACGTCAAAGAGCTTGACCTTTACGTTGAAATCGTGGACGAAAATGGACGAGTCCTTCCCGATGGGGAGTGGGGAGAGATAGTTATCACCACCATTAACCGTATGTCTTTTCCATTGATCAGGTATAGAACGGGCGACGAAGGCCGCATCCTTCAGGACATTTGCCCTTGCGGTTCGCCCCTAAAACGCATAGAAGTCCTCGGTCGCCTTCCAAAAAAGGGCGCAGGAGGGGGTTCCCTTCGCCTTTACGATGTTGAAGATGCCCTTTGGGGCTTACCATGGGTCGAAGATTTTAAAGTATTCCTGGAGTGCGCTGGCGACATCCCCGAAAGGTTATTTTTGACCATCGCCGTGACGGAAGGCAAACAAGAGTATGTCGAGAAATCAGTTGATGTTTTAAGGCAAGTCCCCGGCGTTCCTAGCAATATCATCGTAAAAAAAGTAAGTCTTTCCTCGATCCGACATCAAAGCCCAAAGATGGACTGGGAAGGCTGATTTATTCTCTTTCTTCTTCCTTGTCTGAATTGCACCTTAAAGTTCTTTCAAATTGGGTTACTTTATATTGATTGCCCTGATCTTTTTGGTTATACTGGGTAAAAGTAAAGAAAGAGGCGTCTTTACTTTTAAGAAGGCGTATCTTAAGAAGGGGAGGTGGAAGGTGCAAGGGTAAACTTTTAGAAGCTTTAAAATTTGTGAAGGAGTGGTTAGCGCCTGGACTGGTTACAAGCCAGTTGACGAGGTCGGGGGAAGATCGAAGCTATCGGCGGATGCCCCCGTGGCCCTGGAAGATGGGCCAGGAAGTCTTCTTACAAAACCGAAGAGCGATCTGCGGGACAAAGGGAGGACAATCTTCCTGTGTGTGCTGCGTTAGAAGGGATGAGGCAGTCGTGTGTGGTATAGTCGGGTATATTGGCTACAGAAATGCTTGTAGTGTGCTTTTAGACGGTCTTAAGCGGTTAGAATACAGAGTGTATGATTCGGTAGGAATAGCGGTTAACAATAGCAAGAAAATAGAAATTATAAAAGAGGCAAGCAGGGTCTCGGATCTCGAACGCATCGTCAAAGAGATCGCCCCCTCAGGCACTCAGGGGATCGGCAATGCCCGATGGGCCAATCACGGTGGCGTTTCGGTGGTAAAGGCTCATTCTTGCCCCAGTCGAGATAAACACTTCATACTCGCCCATAACGGCATAATAGAAAATTGTAGCGAATTAAAAGAAACCCTTCTCGCCGAAGGGTTTAATTTCACGTCCGAGAGGGACACCGAGGTTATAGCACAATTACTGATGAAGTTTTACGATGGGGACGTGTTAAAAGCACTCACGTCTTTACAGGGACAACTCAAGGGCTCTTACGCACTCGCCATTGTAGACGAAGAAGATATGGATCATATTTACTGCATGCGCGGAGGCTTTCCTATGGTCTTGGGCATGGGCGAAGGTGAGTCCCTTTGTGCAACCGATACGCTTGCCATACTTCCTTACACTAAAAATGTAATCTCCATGGATGACGGCGACATTGCCGAGCTTTCAAGTCAAGGCATCAAGCTTTATGATGCAAAGGGATCGCCTTTGCAAAAAAAGAACTTTTTCATTGATTGGGATCTGTCCTCGGCAGAAAAGCGCGGCTATCCTCACTTTATGTTAAAGGAGATCCATGAGCAGGGAGGAGCTTTTAGATCAACACTAGAAGGCAGATTGATAAACGGCGGCGTAGACTTTTCGAGCGAATTGGCCTTGAATGAAGAAGTTATAAAACGTCTTAGGGCAATTCATTTGGTGGCCTGCGGCACATCTTATTATGCTTCATTAATTGCCGAAAGGGCATTTGAGCGCTGGTGTGATCTAGATATAAAAGTTGACGTTGCCTCTGAATATAGATATCGCAATATTCGTCTGTCTCCGAATACTCTCGCCGTGTTTGTCTCCCAGTCCGGTGAGACCGCCGATACGCTGGCGGCTCAAAGAAGAGCACGTGAGTTGGGAGCGTACTCTTTGGCAGTAACCAACGCCAAGGAGTCTACTTTAGCCAGTTGCTGTGACGATGTTTTATTGCTCAAGGCCGGCCCTGAAATCGGGGTAGCTGCAACCAAGACCTTCACCGGACAGATCGCAGTCCTTTATTTGCTTGCCATTTACATCGCTAAAGTGAGGGGAACGCTTACTCCAAGAATGGAAAAGGAATTAATAGACGAGCTCATTCGACTTCCTTACAAAATAGAAGCCACTCTAGAAAGGGAGCACGTCGTTGAGGAATTGGCATCAAACTTTTCCGGCAGCCAGAGCTTTCTTTTCTTTGGAAGGGGAATATCTTACCCGGTGGCATTGGAGGGAGCGCTAAAATTAAAGGAAGTATCCTACATTCATGCGGAAGCATTTGCAGCCGGCGAGATGAAACACGGCCCCATAGCTTTGATCGATTCAAACGTTCCCGTACTGATTGTCGCGCCTAAAGACAGCCTTCACGAAAAGACGCTATCGAGCATCAAAGAGGCGAAGGCAAGGCGCGCGCCCGTCATCGCAGTGGGTTTTGATGGCGACGAGCAGCTGGCAAATGATGCAAGCCACGTTTTGTACGTCCCACCAACGCGCGAGGAGTTTTCGCCCTTCGTCACGGTGGTTCCCTTGCAGCTTCTCGCCTATTATATGGCCAAAAAGCGGGGCTGTGAAATCGACAGTCCTCGCCATTTAACAAAAAGCGTCACCGAGGAATAGGTTCGTTCAGGGCAATCGTTCGAATAACTTAGCAGTACCTTGCGTTTTTTGGTCGAGGCTATGGCCTTCGATAAAACCGGCACTCTTGTTAAAGCGAAGCCCCTTGTGGCAGATTTGGCTTCTTTAAGTGAAATAGCGGGGAGATAAATCACTGCAAATGGCAGCGCTATCTTGTGGTGAGAAAGGATTTAAGAAGGTCTGCAACATCGCCTCGACCTACTACCATCGAGGCGTAATAAGCATTTTCTTCTACGTTGGCAGCCAGATGCTCAAAGGAACGAGGGTCTTTTAGCCGCGATGCAACCTTCGTGAGAAACTCTGCCTCGCCTTTGCTATTATAGTATCGTTTTAAATTCACGCCTTTTAAGGTTACGCTGTCGACAAATGAAAAGCGAGGCAAACCTTTTAATGAAGAAGGCTTTTTTCCAAAAAGGACGTGGGCTCTGCCCTTTAGCTTTCTTTTGGGATAAATTAAAAAGTACACTCTGTCTTTTCGGCCCAAAAGAAGTGAAATGGGAAGGTAAAGCAAGCTATGATGGGGTAAAAGCGATATAGTGGCCTTTACCTTGCTGTAATTTTCATCCTCCAATGTGTATTCGGCCACTACGCCCACATATCCTCCTATCCAGGTGTAGTTTTTTTCTTTGGGGCGCAGTGCTTCTTCCATCTGCCTTGAAAGTTCTCTGATTAAGGTTAAGTTTAACCTCCTGCCTCGCCAATATTGAAGGCTTGCCACCAACCCTAGCAGAAGTAAAACCATTACGCCGCGGTTCACTCAAGATCACCTATATGCAAAAAATTAATAAGTTCTTTGCCTAGCAAATTTAAACCTTGAGGCGTTGAGATTTTCTCTCCCAGGTCGGGCAACTCGATCCATGAAATTTCGCCGTGAGCTTTCATGAGATCATCCAAGCCGCTCGAAGCGTAAGCTTTGAAAGGATCTTCCTTCGGGGCTTTGTTTATCAAACAAGCCCTTACGTCGTAGTCGTAGGTTGAAAGCTTTTT
>JAAYTM010000030.1 GCA_012518015.1 Synergistaceae bacterium | reverse complement strand
GTTTTTTTTCGGTATGGGCAAGCTCATGGGCCATGACCCCTGCCAATTCCGAATCGCTTTCGGCAAGCTGAATCATGCCAGTAGTAAAGTAAACTATTCCACCCGGAAGAGAAAAGGCATTAGGAATCTCGTCATCCTTTATCGCTCTAACCTCATAGGGTAGGTCACGATCTAAATGGGGCCTAAAGTGGGTCAAGATCATATTTAGCCTCGCCGTTATCGTCGGATCTGTAACCCTTTCCCAGGTCCTTTCTACCTGCTCGGCAACTTTGCGACCTAAAGCAATCTCTTTAGAGTCGTCCTCTTGGGCATATGTCATTATGGGGGTGTATAAGATAACCATTATTATGCATAAAAACGAAACTACTCGCCTCAGACCTCAATCACTTCCTGTTTTATTTATCCTATTCTCTAACCTGCGTAGCATTTTAACTCATATAGGCTTTAAATGCTCGCATGCCATCGTTCAGCTTCAATAAATTTGATCGCAGTTTCGCTAGGTGACTTTCAAGTTCTTTTTGGACCTCATATTCCTTCTCCAATATCTCCGCAGCCATTTTTCTAATTTCGATTATCTTTTCAATAACGTCCTTAGAGCCTTCTTTGCCCAATCTAGCTGCAAGGGCATCCCAAAATTCTACGGTCTCCCGGGAAGAACTGATGCCCATTGAAGCTGCAAATTCTAGCCATTTATCCTGCAGGGCTTCTTGACAAGAAATTACGGCTTGTTTTCTTTTTAAAACATCCATTAAAGCCATAGTATTGCCCGCACGAGCATGCTCCATTTCCTCATCTACCAAAGATATTAAATCACGGTATAACTTTTGTTCCTTTTCGGCAAGACCCTTGATATTGTCAACATTAACCTGCAAAATCAAAACCCCCCTGCGGCCTAACTTCGCCATGATCCATTTCCTCTTGGGCGAAGCTCTCTACGCGACTTTTTTCAATTGCCTCCTGCCAAACTGCACGCAATTCCTCGAGCATCAATTTAACACTTTCGATCAAATCCGGGTCCTTGCTGACATTGGCCTTGACCAGTTGTTCATGCATAAACTCGTACAAAGACATCAATGTATTTGCCCACTCCCCAGCGCTTACGTCGAGGGCGTTCATCAATTCTCGCAGTGCTGCCTGCGCCCTCTGTAGTTCCTTATTGGCCATCTCGTTATTTTCATCCTTGACAGCATTCTTAGCTATTTTTGTAGCACTTATGCCTATATCGTAGATCATAAGAAGCAACTGGTCTTTGCTGGCTGTTCGAATTTGGTTTACTTTATAGGTCATTTGCGCTTCGTTTCCGCTTATCAGCATTTCTACAACACCCCCTACAGTTTGTAATCGGCTGTTTAGCGGAAAATGTTAGCTTCTAACGGCTAAGACTTTGTGGGGAAATTGCCGTCTTTTATGAGATCTGCGATGCGACAGCAATATTGCCATAGTTTCCGAGCAGCCTTTCTATATTCATCTATATCGCTACCATAGGGGTCTTCAATTTCGTAAGGCTTTATC
>JAAYTM010000029.1 GCA_012518015.1 Synergistaceae bacterium | reverse complement strand
GATGCTTTGGAGATCGGGAAGAAATTGAAGGAATATGTCAAAGTGGAGAAGTAAGAACAAGTCCTGTCTTGCAAGACAGGACTTGTTCTTACTTCTCCACTTTGACATATTCCTTCAATTTCTTCCCGATCTCCAAAGCATCTTTAGCAACTATCAAGGGCTTGCCATATTCTTGAGCTAATTTAGTAAAATACCCATCGGAATCGCTTTCAGCTACAACCAGCATGACATCCCCCAGTGGCATGATCTCATCAATTGATTGTTGATCCGCGCTATCGGTACGACGCGCCATTCCCTCGACATGAGCGGTTATTACAATCATTCCTTCCTCCTTAGCAGCGGCTATAACCTCCTTACAACGTGCGATCTCTTTATTGATATTAGTTCCAGCGGCTCCCATTCCCTTCCCGCTAGTCCCGGTAGTAACAATTAACGTTTTATAACCCTTGCCTTTTAGCTCAGAAGCGATAATGGTGTTATTATTTTCCACAGGTACAATTTGCGCTTGCATAAGGGACATTTTGACCATCACAGCGCCCGGACTTTGACCACAAGTTGTGACGATAACAGGAGGCTCAATTGTCGGCACTTCACTTGATACAGCAGTCATCGGCAGGCAAAGTAAACCACAGATGCATACCAAACCTCCAAATGCCAAAATTTTGATAATTCTTTTCATGTTCCAAGACCTCCGTTCGATTAATTAATATAGTCGAGCTCTGCAAAATTTAGAGCAACCCGATCTTTTAATACGACCTGTTGATATTTTAAAGAATCATTTTTCTCTTCGCAGATCACCCGCAAAGCCCTCTTTCATGTCGCTTGACTCTTTTAATTATTGGCCCAAAAAATAACTTTCTAGAGGCCTTTGTACTATAACTGCGTTAATGTTATCGTATTAACTAATCTTTCATCAGGCGATCCTCATTAGAAGAGTCACTATCGCCGAGTTTGCTAAAACCCTTACAATATGCACGAGCAGTTTGTACTGGTCACGATTGATCGAGGCAAGAAGACACATATCTTGTTGTGCGGAAATCTGATAAGTTATCAAAATAACATGGTTGTATTAATTATACACCAAAATTTTTCGTCGTCAAATTTTAACATCAGTTTAGATTGCAATAAATATTTAGCTATAGATATGCATTAGTGCTCAATCATGTTATCGAAAAGAGGACAGCCTGCAAAATGATTTGGATACTTTAGAGGCAGGTTATTTGACCTTTATAAAATGCATCATCAGTCATATATTAACTTGTCTGACCTATTGAGCACACGAGACTTTTTCATCTTATCTGTTCATTAGAAAATAAACTTATGCTATACTTGCGCAAAATTGCAGTCGTGACACCGCTACCTTCACAGATTTTTCCAGTAAAGGAGCCATCATATATGTGATACACTCCGCAGGAAGGGCTTTTATCCTTAAAAACAGCGTATCTTGCACCTTCCCTTAAGGCGATATCCAAAACCTTGAAAGCTCCAATTAAAAAATGGGGCGTTACATCCTCGCCCCATTCGTTTAAAATCTTGGCGTGGCCAGACAAAACGTCATCTCCTGTCCCGCCAACTATCTCGGCTTTAGG
>JAAYTM010000170.1 GCA_012518015.1 Synergistaceae bacterium | reverse complement strand
GTCCAAGGTGGTCAAAGATATTCCGCCCTTTACATTGGCGGACGGGCGTCCAGCGAGAATTTATGGGATAAACAAGGTTGGCTTGCAGCGTGCAGGCTTTAATGCGATGCAAAGGAAGCAAATAAAGGAGATATATAAAAAGCTCTATCATGATAATTTGCCATTAAGACAAGCTGTTGAAATGATTCGCAAAGAAAATATCGATGATGCGATTGTGGCCGAGGTAGTGAAGTTCTTTGATAATTCTCAAAGAGGATTAGCACCATGGCCTCAAGGCCATGTTTCTTTCGGAGATGTTGGAGAATGAACATAAAGCTTCTTGCCCTGGACGTTGATGGAACTTTAACCGATGGATCGGTGTACATGGATGGCGAAGGCCACGAATTTAAGAAATTTGATATCCAAGACGGCATGGGCATTGTCATGCTTAAGCGCGAAGGTATCGAAGTAGCCATTATCAGCGGGCGTTTTTCGGCATCTTCGGATCAACGGGCTAGTGATTTAGGTTTATCGTTTGTGTTTAACGGAGTAAAGGATAAATTGGCGACTTTAATGTCTTTATCGGAAAAATTGGGCTTAAAAGCCGATGAAGTGGCCTATATGGGCGATGACGTTAATGACATCGACTGCATTAAATGGGCTGGCTTTGGAATTGCGGTATCAAACGCTAGATTAGAGGTAAAAGAGATAGCTGATTACGTCACAAAATCCCCTGGGGGTCAGGGAGCCGTTAGAGAAGTAGCAGACTTACTGCTTAGCAAGGGGCATCTATAATAATTATGGCTGAATTGCGTGACGGATTTGACCTTTTTACATTCAAATTTAAATTATTGGATAAGTTTGTCATTAACGAATTTTACCCAACCTTTGTATTTGGAGTCATGGTGTTTACCGTTCTTTTGGTCGCGGGCGATTTGCTTTTTGATATCGCCGATTTACTTATTCAAAGTCGAGTGCCCTTCAATGTTGTCGTGAGGCTTTTTTTGTATCGATTGCCTGGTGTGGTGGTGCTTACTTTGCCCATGGCCGCGTTGCTGGCTACGATACTAAGTTTCGGGAAGATGGCAACACAATCGGAGTTGACGGCCCTAAAAGCTTCGGGAATAAGTTTTTACCGCATTTTACGCCCTATCGTTTTGGCCAGCATCATAGTTGGTGGTTCTGCCCTTCTTTTTAACGAAACCATAGTTCCTTTGACGGATAAGGCTGCTGATAACATCATGAGATATGAAGTGGCTCGACAGAAGCCATCGCTCCTTAAGGAGCAAATGTTTCTCAGGGAGGAAAAAAATGGCGAACTCTCGAGGGTCATCTATATCGGAAAGTTGTACCCCAGTGAGGGCAATATGAATAATGTGCTGATCCAGGAGTTCGAAGGCGGTGAGATCGCCCGCATAATGACGGCTAAAAGTGGCGAATGGAAGGAGGGGGAATGGTGGCTTCATAATGGCCAGGTTTTCAGTGTTAAGGATGATGGGTTGGTAGAGCCACTCTTTGGTTTCGAAAGGCAGCAACTTGCTCTCCCCCTGTCTCCGTCACAAGTCGTTGAGAGTTTGCAAAATCCGAAGAAAATGGGCGTCTTTGAACTTTACAACTATATAAAGCTGATGAAAATTCAAGGAACAGATGTCGAATCTCTACTGGTACTTTTGCATTTGAGGTTGGCTGTTCCTTGGGCCAGTGTGGTGTTGGCTTTGGTTGGAGCTTCGGTTGGAGCGGGGACTAAGAGGTCAGGTTCCGGCATGGGCATAGGGGTATCCATTATCTTAGTTTTCTCCTACTACGTTTTTATGTCTTTTTGTCGTTCTTTAGGTCAAGGGGGTTATATTCCTCCCCTCGCAGCAGCTTGGATTCCGAACATCATGTTCCTTTCATGCGGAGTCTTTATGGTTGCAAAGGCTAACAGGTGAAAAGATGGCACACTTCAAGAGTATTGCTCTCATAGCAGGAGATGGTCGCCTGCCCCAGGAAATTGCACGCCGCCTCACTTTTAAGGGGTGTCCTCCTGTCATATACTCCTTCGGTGAGCATGGTGAGGATCTTTCAAAATTCGCCTTGGAACTTGTTAAGTTGTCAAGTTTAAATCTTGCCTTCATCGTTGATGATATGCAACGCAAGGGAGTTCACGAGATAATCATGGCGGGACTGGTGCCAAAAACGTTGATGTATCATCAAAAGTTACATGACGAGGAGCTAGATAAACTGCTCCGGAGCTTGCACTCAAGGGACGATCATAACTTGCTGGCCAATATCGTTTTGGCTTTAGAAAGCAAAGGGTTCAATGTTATTGGCTACAAAGACATAATACCGGACTGGCTTGCTTCCGAAGGTCATTTTGCCGGTAGGCTTCCGACTCGGGAAGAGCTCGAAGATATAAAATATGGGAAAAAAATTGCAAAAGTTCTACTACCGCTCTCCTTTGGTCAGACATTGGTAGTTCACAAAAAGGCCATCGTAGCCGTGGAAGCTATGGAGGGAACGGACGCCATGTTGCTCAGGGCCGGCAGTTTGACCAGAGGGGGAATAGTCCTTAAAATGATGCGTCCCGATCAAGATGAACGTTATGACTTGCCCACTGTGGGGGTAAGGACTTTGCAAAACATGCTTGACGCCGGACTTAAATGTCTTGCCGTAGAGGTGGGCAGGACCGTGATCATAGAGCCTGAAGACTTCAAGAGCTTCGCTGCCGATTCTGGTATAGCGGTTTTGGGGGTAAGGCATTGAGCCTTTTTGTGAGCTGCGGTGAAGCCTCGGGCGATCATTACGCGGGAAGTCTCGTAAAAGCCATAGAGGGCAAGCTCGGTCGTTGTTGGGGCATGTTAGGGCCCGAAGGCGTGTCAGCCGGCGGTCAGGCTCTTTGGGACTACAACCAGCTTCAAATCATGGGAGTTATGGAAGCACTAAAGAGCGTTCCTCGGTTGGTTCGCCTAAAGAACTGGATGACGAATAAGATATTAGAAGATATGCCATCATGCGTGGTTGTCATAGATAGCCCCGACTATCACATCCCTTTGATAAAGGACCTTAGAAGAAGAGGATACTCCAAGCCTATTTTTTACGTTTCACCGCCTACGGTCTGGGCGTGGAGAAAGCGTAGGGCAGATGTGATAAGGGATTTAAAGGTGATATGCCTTCCTCTCTTTGAGCTAGAGCATAATTTTTACAGGGATAGGGGCGTTGAAAGTCACTGGCTAGGTCATCCGCTTTTAGATGATTTATACGATTACGTTCCGAGCCCAGATGTGTTAAATATGTACGAAGGCAGGTGCGTAGTTGCACTTTTACCCGGCAGCAGGTCGGCTGAAGTCAGACGCCTCGCTCCTGTTTTAAAAGAAGTCGGCCTTTGTTTGCTAAAGGCGGGTTATTATCCGGTGTTTTCCATCGCAGAAAGCTTATCGCCCGCCAGCAAGGAGGCCTTGAAAAAAACGGGCAACCCCCTGCCCTTCTTTGAGGGAAGTGGAGTTGATCTCATTTACGTATCCAATTTTGTCATAGGTGCCTGTGGAACTGCTGCCGTGGAAGCTATGATATTAGAGAAGTTCATGCTTGTTTTGTACAAGGCTTCACTGCTGAGTTATATAGTTTATAAGCTGATGGTAAAGACGCAGTGGGTGTCAATGCCAAATGTCTTGTTAGGACGGGAAGTATACCCGGAGTTACTTCAAGGCAAGGCTAATGCCTCTTTGATAAAAGAGTCGCTGCAAAGATACTCGCAGGACACGACAAGAATACGCGAGAATTTGCTCGAGGCCAAAAAGAAATTGGGCCAGCGAGGTTCCTATAAGTTTTGGGCCGATGTCATTGTCAAGAGGGTGGAGAAATGAAGCGCGTATACATACTTACCAATGGTCCCGGTGAGCTTTGGGATTGGGCTCGCCCCTTGGCTCATGAACTAAACCAGAGGGGAATCAGGCCCGTTCTTTGGTTGCTGCCATGTCAATACGCTTCTGGCATGGAACGCGCTTGTGCAAAGTCTCTTCCCTTTTACGATGTAATTGGCCCTTACGGCTGGGCGAAAACCTTTTATGAATTGAGAAGGGCAAAAGATGTAGGCTTGATTGTACAGCTTGGTGGAGATTTAATGTTTGGCAGATTTTTGTCCAAGGCCACCAATGCAGAACTTTTTTGCTATACCTATGGCAAGAAAAAAGGCTTGAGCAGTTGCAGTTGCGTGTTTACTGCCTATGAGATTATGGCTAGAAATATCGAAAGTGATGGTGTTTATCCCATCGTCATCGGTGATTTGGTCGCAGATTCGTTAAAGTTAGATCTGGAGCAAAGACGCGAAGCGAGTTTGCCTGTGGAAGACTCGTCTTCTTTCAAGGTTGCCTTTTTTCCGGGAAGCAGGCCGGCGATAAGGCGAAGGGCTTTGCCCTTCTTGTGTGAGGTATACGAGCACTTGAGTTCTATTTTGGATGCGGATGTAGTGACTTTGCTTTCTCCCTTTTCCTTTGATGAGGAGGTAAAGATCTGGGAAGATGCGGGTTTAAACCCGAGCAGGGAAAGTACCCCCGTTGCCTTAAAAGGGGTAGATTTGGCTTTGACGCAGCCTGGTACGAATACGTTGGAACTGCTTTACTTAAAGGTACCGACGCTGGTGGCCGTTCCTTATGTTTTTCTTGAAGATATACCTTTTAGTGGATTAAAGAGATTTATATTTCGTTTGCCCTTGGTTAAAACTAGGTTGTTGAAGGTTTTTTCCGAGAATAAAAAAATGCTGTCGTGGCCGAATATAATAATGGGGAAGGAATTGATCCCGGAACTTGTGGGAGACTACGCGCCAAGACAAATTGCCGAAAAAATGGCAAACTATTTATGCGATAACTCGTGGTTAAAAAATATTTCTGACTTAATGAGCAAGTTCTCATCGGTTCAGGGTGCTTCCAGAAGATTAACGGAGGAGATAATTGGATGTCTTCCATAAAGAAGCCTAATCTGCGTAAAGCTCAAAGGAGTACTTACCTGCGATTAATAAGTTATTTAAAGCCTTACGTGGGAAGGCTATTTGCAGCTATGGCATGTATGGCCATTTCTTCGATATTGGCGGTATTGCCACCTTGGTTGCTCAAAAACATCGTTGACGATGTGTTGATACAAAAAAACCTCTTGATGCTTAATTTCCTGGCTTTGGGGATCATCGGGATTTATTTGTGCAAGGCTCTGTTTTCTTACGGTCAGACCTATTTGATGAATTGGGTTGGACAACGCGTAATAATGGACATAAGGGTTCAGCTTTACGATCACATGCAGAAGATGTCGTTTCGATATCTTTATAAGTCGCGGATTGGTGACTTGATATCGCGAATGACGAACGACGTTATGATCCTTCAAAATTTAGTTACAAATGTCATTGTAGACTTAGTAGTTCAAAGCATTACCTTTGTTGCCGTGGTCATATTTTTGCTTGCCTTGAATTGGCGGCTTGCCTTGCTCACCTTCATTGTATTGCCCCTTACAGGATATGTTTTAAATGTAGCTTCGAAAAAGCTTCGTTCTGTGGGCTACCGGATTCAAGAAGAGTTGGGTAGAGTCGTGTCCATAGCCCAAGAGGCCCTTTCCGCCGTAAGGATAGTTAGGTCCTTTGCCACTGAGGATGAGGAGTTGGATAAATTTAAGGACCAAAACAAATCAAACTTTCGCGCACTCATGCATGGAATACAAATTCATGCCGTTTTAGGGGGTGCTGTAGAAGTCATATTAATAGGAGCCCTTGCCTTGATTCTGTGGATCGGCGGGAGGGAAGTAGTAAGGGGCAGGAGTACGCCCGGGGAGCTGATTGCCTTCATAGGCTATCTCGGGCTGCTGGTCCAACCCGTTAGAGTATTAAGCAAAGTCGTTTCTGGGGTGCAGAGAGGTTTGGCTGCGGCTGACAGGATATTTGAGGTGTTTAACGTCACGACGGAAGTACGCCCACCTCGTTCGCCCGTGATATTAAAGCACATTGAGGGAATGATCGATTTTGAGGATGTCTACTTTGCTTATGAGGATAAACTTTGGATTTTAAAAGGCATTAACCTTCACATTGAACCCGGAGAAAAAATTGCTATCGTTGGCCAGACGGGGGCAGGAAAGTCTACCTTAGTTGATCTCATTCCCAGGTTTTATGATCCGGATAGGGGAAGAGTTAAGATAGACGGATACGATGTAAGACAGCTGGACTTGAAGACGCTTCGAAGGCATATAGGCATCGTGCCTCAAGATCCCGTCCTGCTTAAGGGTTCCATAGCTTATAACATTGCTTATGGATGCCCATGGGCCTCCCATGATGATATCGTGAGGGTGGCTGAACAAGCAGGCATACTGGATTTCGTAAAAAGCTTGCCAAATGGTTTTGATACTGAAATTGGCGAGCGAGGGCTGACATTAAGTGGCGGACAACGTCAACGTATTGCTATAGCAAGGGCAATAGTGAGAAATCCTCGAATCCTTATAATGGATGAAGCCACATCATCCTTGGATGCGGCCATGGAACAACATATTCAAGAATCTATGCAAAATGCTGCGGAGGGAAGGACATCCCTTATCATAGCTCACAGGCTTTCTACCGTACGAAATGCAGATCGCATAGTTGTCTTGGATCAAGGCAAGATCGTCGAAGAAGGCGATCACGAGACATTGTTGAGATCAAAAGGGTTATATGCAAAGCTTTATTCGCTTCAGGTGGGCGAGAAAACCCAAGCACTATAAACGGTTAAGTCGCAATTATTTCTTCGGCTATGTTTACAGCGTGATCTCCAATTCTTTCAAGGTGGCTAAGCATGTCCAGAAATACCACGCCTGAAGCAGGATAGCATATACCGTGATTTAATCGTTTTATGTGCCTTGCACGCAGCTCCCTTTCCAGATCGTCAAGTATATCGTCCATAGCGATTATGCCTGCTGCTTTTTGCTTGTCATTATTTTCCAGGGCATCAACTACAACCCTCACTGATTCGACCGCCTTTGAGATCATGTCATCCAGCTCCTTAACTGCCTCATCGGAAAAGGGAAGATTGTGGTTTTCCTTGTAATCTGCAAGCTCAACTATTGCCGTAGCGTGATCTCCGATGCGTTCCAAGTCAGCAGAGATACTTATGGCGGAAGTTAAAATCTTTGCCTGAGCACTATTTACTTCTTGTTGAAAGATCTTAGCCACATAATAGCTGATGGCTTCCTCGATTTCGTCAATCACGTCTTCTATGTTATCGAAACGTTTTCTGTCCTTTCTTTTATCCCCCCAAAATATTGCCACCGCAGTTTCTAGATTCTCGAGGCATAGCTTTGCCATCCTAACTACTTCCTTTTGCGTTTGTACAACTGCCATGAAAGGGATCGATACGAGCTTTGCGTCTAAGTATTTGGGACCGTGCTCGAGAGTTAGTTCGTGGCCCTTGACTATCTTGCAAATTAAGGCTACAAATTGAGGCGCTAAAGGAAGTAGCAATAGAGTAGTTACCACGTTGAAAATGGTATGCGCGTTAGCTATTTGTCTCGCTGCGTTTAAGCCTGAACGAGCTGCTATGCTTTCAAGCGGCCCTAAAAGAGGCAAAAATATAAGCACGCCAATTACATTAAAGAGGAAGTGAGCATAGGCTGTTCTCCTGGCGGCCAAAGATGTGTTTACAGAGGCCAGCAGTGCTGTGAAGGTTGTTCCAATGTTTGCACCCAGCACCATCGGAAGGGCTGCGCTTAAATCCATGACGTTCCGAGAGGCCAAAGTCACGAGGAGGCCCGTCAATGCCGACGAAGATTGCAAAATCGTCGTAAATATAGCTCCCATGACTATTCCGATCAGAGGGTGCGTTTTTCCAATGTGCAAAAGATTTACGAAAGGTGCGTAAGATTCTAAAGGCGCCACTGCGTCTCCAGTAATGGATAGGCCTAAAAACAGCATGCCAAACCCAAGAAAGAAATCGGCGCAACCTTCTTTTACACTTTTCCTTTTGCCTAACAACATTAATGCCATACCCAGTGCTATTGCGGGCAATGCCACCTTTTCAAGCTTGAAGGCCACAATTTGCGCAGTTACCGTGGTCCCTATGTTTGCGCCCATGATCACCCCTATTGCCTGTTCAAGCTCCATAATACCCGCATTTACAAAGCTTACACACATCACAGAAGTGGCGCCAGAAGATTGAATTATTGCTGTCACTATTAGTCCCACAATTACGGCCGAAAGGCGATTAGATGTAAGAGTTTCAAGGAACTTTCTTAGCTTATCGCCGGCAATCTTTTGTAGACCCTCGCCCATTTTTGCCATTCCATACAAAAATAGGGCTACTCCTCCCAAGGCCATTAATATCGTTTCCAAATCAAGGTCCCCCGCTTTTAGTATTTGACCTATATTATTTTATAGCATACTTTCGATAAGTTGAATGATATAATTAACGATACCGTTTTTCTCTTAATTTTGACAGCTTCTGAAATATACCATGTTTATCCTCAGATGGTGATTCGAATGTCAGGATCTTTAAACAATTATCTAGAGTATACAAGAGGGAAGGTAAACAGCGTCCTTTACGGACTGTTTTTTACTCCTTTAAGTTTGATCTATGGACTTGGCGTCTCGCTTCGTAACTTTGCCTATGATCACGGCCTGATTTCATCTTTTGAACCCTCACTTCCAGTTATAAGCATTGGGAACATAACGATGGGTGGAACAAATAAAACTCCTTTTGTAGAGATGCTTGCCAGAAAATTTTTAACCTTAGGTTTAAATCCTGGCTTGGTCACGAGGGGATATGGCGGAAAACACAAGGACAAGGGCCCGATTCTCGTAGTAAACGGCAAGGGTGATCGCGGTCAGGTCGGAGATGAATCCCTCCTTCTTTCATCTAGACTGCCTGGTGTTCCAGTCGCCGTTTCGCTCGATAGGCTTGCGGCACTTGAGATGTTGCGATGGGAAAACAAGGTTGATATTGCCATATCAGATGACACCTTTCAGCACAGGCGAATGGTGCGCGATGTAGATATAGTGTTGATAGATGCCACATGCCCCTTCGGCAACGGTAAGCTTTTCCCTGCCGGTGCCTTGAGAGAGTCCCCTAAAAGTTTGAAGCGAGCTCACATTTTGGTGATCACTAAGGCGGATCAGGTAAAAGAGGAAGCGCTAGCTGAACTGATATCTTTGGTCCGCAAGTATGCATCCGACAAACCAATTTTCACGTCAAGGTTAGTTTTAGAACGATGGCAGAAGTGGGATGGTGACCAATTTGTCGATACAGATCCTTTAAATCCCGATCTCCCCGTATCGATTTTTTCGGCCATAGGAAATCCAGAGAGTTTCCGTAATTTTATTGAGAATATGGGATTTAACGTTAAAAGCGAAATGCGCTATCGTGATCACCATATGTACTCGAGAAAGGACTTGGACAACATAGCCCGTCGTTGCAAGCTGGTAGGCGCAAAAGTCGCAATATGTACCGAGAAGGATGTTTACAACTTACCACAGGGTTGTTTGATCGATATTCCTATCTATGTTCCAAGTGTAGTGACTGTGGTAAGTGAAGAAAGTCGTTTTTTTGAAACCCTAATAGAAACGTTGCGACCAAAAATTGTCATCTCCTCCAACGGCCATGGCGAAGATTCGATGGCATGTCTTTTGGCCGAACGCATACGAAAAGACCTTCCTAAGGCCAAATTGTATGCCTTTCCCTTGGTTGGAAAGGGTAAAATTTTTGAGGATTCGGGCATAGAGGTGTATCCTCCGCCTCTTGATACTCCAAGTGGTGGTGTAATAAAATACAGTTTCTTTGAGCTCATAAAGGACGTTCGCGCGGGGCTTATAGGGCATGTGAAAAGACAGCTGGATGCATGGTCCCGGCTCAGGGGCAAGATTAGAACACCCATATGCGTAGGTGATGTTTATCTTTTGCTGCATGCCTTGTACGGACAGGGAATGCCGCCCCTTCTTTTGGCAACAGCTAAAACAGTTTATCTGAGGGGCCATTTTCTGATAGAAAAGCAGATTCTGAGGAAGAAATCGAGAAAGGTTTGGACGAGGGACGAAATGACGGCTTGTGAGCTGAGAAAAAGTTCAGTTAACGCCGTTTACGTGGGAAATCCAATTATGGACTTGGCAGGTGATAATGATAATGAAGCCTGTGAAGATCCGTGGATGGATAAAGAAGGACGTAGGATACTACTGTTGCCTGGTAGCAGGCAGGATGCCTACAAAGATGTAAGATTACTTTTAAAGGCGGCAGAGCTGGTAACGAAACAAATAAACGCTAACTTTTTGATGGTCATAGCTCCCAGCATAGAGTGGGACAAGATGGCATCAAGCCTTAAAGGGTATTTGTTCGAGGATAATCTGTTAAGGAAGGGTGATTTAGAAGTTGCGATATCCTTTTGCCCCGTTGCTGTAGCTGCAAAAAAAGCTGATCTGTTGCTCGGGCTTGGCGGTACAGCTAATCAGGTATGCGCAGGTCTTGGGGTCCCGGTAGTCTCCGTAGATGATAAGGGAAAAAGGGTTCAGAAGAAACTTTTAGGCGATGCCGAGGTGCTACTTAAAAGGGATCCGCAGGCAATTGCCTCCGAAATCATATCGATTCTCGGTGATAGCGAGAGGCACCAAGCTATGTCTTTGGCGGGCAAGGAGAGGATGGGCGAGCCTGGTGCGATAGAGGACGTGGCAAGGTATGTTTTGTGCGAGTTGGGATGGAAGCATAGGCATGATTTGTACTGCGCTCTGCAAAGAAAATTTCTGTACCCCCTTGAAAGCGTGAGGAAAGAAGAGGTGGAAGTTAGCGTTGAGTAAAGACATTTTAGCGGTAATTCCTGCAAGATATGGCAGTACGAGATTGCCCTGCAAGCCTCTTGTGAAAATAGGTGGCAAGCCTCTGTTGTACTGGGTTTTAAGGGGCCTATCTGAGTGTGAGGTCAGCGAGATAGTGGTAGCAACCGATCACGAAGAGATAGCCAAATTTGTTTTCAAACAAGGTTACGAAGCTGTGATGACGCCTTCAGAATTGCCATCGGGTAGCAACAGGGCAGCTTGGGTCGCCCAAAGGAAGTCTGCTGATATAATATTGAACGTTCAAGTTGACGATCCAATGGTAGGTCCCGATATGATCGATCCTTTAATAAAGGCTTTGGCTAACTCGGAGGAAGCAAACGTTGCCTTGCTTGTGAAGCAGATTGAAAAGTCAGATGAAATTTCTAACCCCAACATTGTAAAGGTAGTGTTTGACCAAAAGATGCATGCGCTTTATTTCAGCAGATCTCCTATCCCATATGAGAGGAACAAAGGCGCAGTGTATTATAAACACATAGGTCCCTATTGCTATAGGCGCGAATTTTTGCTTGAATTCGATTCGTGGCCACAAACCCCCTTGGAGAAGACGGAAAGCTTAGAGATGTTACGTATACTTGAAAGAGGTTACAATATCCTATGCATAAAATCCGAGAGGGATACAATTGAAATTGATACCCCAGAAGATGTTATGACCTTCGAACGGTATTTAGAAAAGCACGGAGATGAGATGCCATGGTTAAGAAGGTAAAGGTTGGCGATATAACGATAGGGGAAGGCCGCTTTGTATTGGTTGCAGGTCCTTGTGTCCTTGAAAGTCTAGAGATGGCTCTTGAGGTGGCTGCAGAGGTCAAAAATATGTGTGATGATTTGGGTTTAGCTTACATATTTAAGTCCTCCTTCGATAAGGCAAATCGCACGTCTATCCATTCCTTCCGTGGCCCCGGCCTTGATGTTGGTTTGGGGTGGTTAGAACAGGTGAAGTCAAGGCTTGGAGTCCCAGTGCTTACCGATATTCACGAGCCAAATCAAGCAGAACTCGCAGCTCAAGTTGTAGATGTAATACAGATACCAGCATTTTTGTGCAGGCAGACCGATTTGCTCGTATCCGCCGCCGAAACTGGCAAGCCGCTCAACATAAAGAAGGCTCAATTTATGAGCCCTTACGATATACGTTTTGTGCTTGAAAAGGCGAGGGAGTCGGGCAACGATAAGGTGATTTTATGCGAGAGAGGAGTTGCTTTCGGTTACAATGAGCTAGTTGTCGATTTTCGTTCCATCCCCATTATGAGGTCTTTCGGGTGTCCCGTGATGTTCGATGCGACACATAGCGTGCAAATGCCTGGAGGACTGGGAGGGGTAAGCGGTGGAGACAGGAGATTTGTTTCACCTCTTGCGAGAGCCGCGGTGTCCATTGGGATAGATGCTTTATTCATGGAGGTTCACCCAAGTCCGAACGAGGCTAAAAGCGATGGTCCAAACATGATAGCTTTGTCCGATTTAAGGGATCTCCTTGGTCAATTAGTTGCCCTCGATGACCTGGTAAAAGGCAAACTTGGATATGTTGACGTGGGGGAGGCGTAACTTGTAGTGGAAAAGGATTTTGCAGACAAAGATGTTTTAACTCTTTCCCATGAGGATGAAAGGTTGCTCGAAATTGGGAAGAGCGTGTT
>JAAYTM010000169.1 GCA_012518015.1 Synergistaceae bacterium | reverse complement strand
GGCTAGTTATTATGTTTGCAGAGAAGGTCATTCAACAATCTTGGTTCTAAAATATCAATCGGAGTTATTACTTGCTTTATGGCTGAGAATTTCTCCCCTGGCATAAGAAAAATAAATTCCAATGATACAAGTGATAGTTGAAATTACAAAAGACAGATTAACGCTTTTTAAAAAAATCCCAATATTTGCCGTACTTACCTCCTCTTTGCCTAGCATTATGGAAAATATGGCGGTAGCCAGGGCTAAGCTCATCGTTTGACCAAGTAGCCGCATTGTTGCCAAAGAGCTGGATGCAATACCGTAGTACTCGTTCGAGACAGAGCTCATTATGGCGTTCACGTTGGGAGAAGAAAAGAGAGCAAAGCCAAACCCGAGGCAACATAATGCCATAGCTAAATAAGACATTGATGTATCTATCTTTAATATTGCCAATAAAAATAAACCTAAAGCTGTAAGCGCCATTCCCGCAGAAGCTATAAATCTTGGCTCTATTTTGTCGGACATACGCCCTGCATAAGGGGAAAAGACAGCTTGAATGGCTGGCTGTATCACTAAGACAAGACCCGCTGATTGTGGTGACATATTTTTTACATATTGAAGATAAAGACTCAATAAAAAGGCTACCGAGGCAGTTGCAGCGTAGTTTATGAGGGCAGCCATATTTGAGAAGGCAAAGCTTCGATTATCGACGAAGAGCCTAACGTTAAATACTGGATTGGATGCGACCCATTGGTACCTAAAAAAGACGATCGAAAGCGCTATGCCGGTTAAAATAAAATACAAGCTTTTTATCTGAGGAATAAGAAAGACGCCGTACATGAACGAGAGCAGGAAGATTACATACAAAAAGCTTCCTAAAATATCGAAGGGCTTTTCCTTAGAGGCAACCCATTCCGTCTTTATGTGCCGAAGTATCGTGTATAAAACAAACAACCCTAATGCGCCAGCGGTGACAAAGATGCTTTTCCATCCAAAGTTTTGGACTAAAATGCCGCCAAAAAAGGGTCCTGAAGATAATCCCAAGTAGGTCGCAGCAGTATTTATCCCCATGGCCTTTCCTCTTTCCCCAGGCGGAAAAACAGAGGCAAGTATAGCCACGGATGTCGTTACGATCATAGCTCCTCCTATTCCCTGAAATACGCGACAAATTATAAGAAAGGATAAATTAATGGAAAAGAGGACTAGAATGTTAAATAAAGCCACTATGGCAGCACCCAGGGCAAATACTTTCCTCCTGCCCGCAATATCCGCTGCTTTGCCGACAGGAACCAAAGCAACAACCGTAGCCAACATATATGATGTGGCTACCCATCCAAGCGTCACAGCGTCTGCTCCAAAATATTGGCCGATGGCAGGAAGCGCTATGTTTACAGTCGATATCATGAAAGGACCCAGAAACGAAGCCGCTGCGGCAACAAAAAGTACGGTTCTTTTAAAACTTGCCTCAGTCAAGGGGTCATACACCCTCCATTGTTAGAACAAGGGACTAAATAGCTTGGTAATGCCATATACTACGTGTTCAACAGCAGGTCTTTTTTCCCAATCGCTTCGATGTAAGATCCTTGAATTTGCTATATACATTTCCTGGGTTTCGAGTACGTGTGAGACTTCACTTTCGCTGTAAAATATCAAGTCAACTTCAAAATCCAAAGCAAAGGAGCGAATGTCAAAGTTACTGGTTCCCAGAAACGCCAATCTGTCATCGATCGTAACGGTCTTAGCGTGAAGTATATCGCCCTTATAGAGGTATATGTTGACTCCCATATTCAAAAGAGGGGTAAAATATGCTCTTGCGACTCCGCCAACTATGGCTTTGTCCGCCCTTTCTGGGACAACGAGGTTGACATCAACGTCCATGATGCGTGCCGTTTCAATGGCGTGCATCGTCTGGCTGTCGGGAATAAAATATGGAGTAGTGATAGTTGCGGTTTTTTTAGCGCTCAGCAAAGCAGAAACAACCAATCGCTGGTAATTTTGTAATTGCATCGATGGTCCACTTGGGACTGTCTGCAATACGGCACTTCCTCCAGTTTTGAGGTGCGGAAGAAAATACAACAATTCATTAAAAGGTATCTCTTCGTGAGTCTCGACGTACCAATCCTCGTAAAAAACAGCTAAAAGTTGGATTACAACGGGGCCCGTCAACCTGACCGAAAGATCGCGCCAAAGTCTCCCCCTGGCTTTCATGTTATAGGAAGGTTCAATGATATTATGGGAACCTGTGTATGCAACTTGCCCATCGATGACGGCTATCTTCCTGTGGTTTCTGATGTCATAGCGTGCAGTGAAGGTCGTTCGCCTGAGCAACCTGATGGGCAGAACTTCAACAACTTTAATGCCGCTGCCTCGCAATAAATAAGCGTGTCGTCTCAAAAACTTTTTTGAACCCACGGAATCTACGAGCAGGTGGCATTTAACCCCTCGCTTGGCGGCCCTTTCCAGGGAATCAAAAAGTTTCTTCGTTAAATCGTCGTATGCAAATATATAGTAAAGAAGATTGACGTACCTTTCGGCGTTATCGATATCATGGCACAAGCGATCCAGATATTCTTCAAAATCACTTAATAATTCCACTGTATTGCCTGCTACAGGGTTCATGTCCACCATTTTATAAGCCATGTAGCTGATCCTCGTTTGATCTTCCTTCAAGGCAGGATTGTTAACTTCGCTTAATACATGAACTCTCAAGTCATGGAGTACACTGCCCAGTTCCGATAAAAGCTTCGATCGCCGTCTTAACCGCTCCCTGGGAAGTCCAGTGGAGCCAATTAGCGAATAAAGAATCAGACCACCCCATGGCCATATATTTATTGCCAAAAGCCAAGCAACAGCCGTCGGTGGTTCATGTTTCAAGGGGACGTAGCAAAGCATCCCGATGCGGAT
>JAAYTM010000168.1 GCA_012518015.1 Synergistaceae bacterium | reverse complement strand
TTGCTTAGATCTTAAGGATCCCCGAAATTTTCGCAAAAAGATCGTCACTTTCTGCCACTCGCCTCTCAAGTAATTCAAGCTCCTGCCCCAAGTGGGGGAGTAGTCGGACTACCAACCCCGTCGATGGGGCCGGTAGTCCGAAGAAACCGCCCAAAAGTAGGAAGGCGAAGGTTTCCTCAAGGGCTTGAAGTTCGGTCCTAACGTAGTCGGTTGCCTGACGCTGCGCTATTGTCTTGAAAAACTTAAAGAAATCTCTAATCATGTCGTTGCCTTTAAGGCCTTGCAGCCTCTTGGTATTGTTCTTTTAACGGCGAAGCTTTTTGCATTGAATGGTAAAAGTCGTAAATGAACACCAGTGCTAAAACTATCTCCAGAATTACAAACCCGCGCACGAGCAAAGAAGAGGGAACGGCGAACAAAAACCACCAAAGCCCGGCAAAGACTGTAAGCCAAAGTACTCCTGCGCAGGCAATTATGAACTTGACATGTCTTTCCAAGGACCCGGCCATCTTCAGTACCCACAGCGCCACTGTCAAAAGGGTGGCTGCTGCCAGCATTTGGTTTGCACCTCCGAAGGCAGGCCATAAGACATTATATGCCTTGTTCCAGGCAAGCATTATGCATAAAGCAGAAGGTATTGCCGAAGCCAGCCAACGGTTTGTAATTGTTTTATGAAACTCGCCAAGGCTTGCTTTTAACGGTTCCCACACTTCCTCCCAGGCAAAGCGCAACACCCTGTTTCCCGTATCCATGGAGGTAAGTGTAAAGGCCGAAACCCAAAGGCTTGAAAAGACCGTTCCCACCTGGGCAGAAATCCCGAAAGCCTGCTCGAAAAGTATGCCATAACTTTGAGTGAATATCCCCAAAGGTCCTCCGACAGCATCAATGGCTTTCACGTAATTTTTGCCCATATATAAGGGTTCTTTCAGATTGTCTGCAATTACACCCATCTCGGCCAACTTTCCGCCAGCTTCTTTAAACACCAAAAGCCCGAATGCCGCGATCGTTATGGTGACCACGGTAGAAAGAAGGCCCTCTGTTAGCATTCCTCCGTAACCAACTATCAGGCCCTGAGTTTCCTTGTCAAGTTGCTTTGAAGTGGTGCCTGAGCCAATGAGTCCGTGAATGCCCGAAAGGGAACCGCAGGCAATGATGAGTGGAATTACAGGCCAGTAAGGCGATGGCACCCCTCCGACAATATTTGGGCTCCAACTCGTAAAGGCCGCCAGCTCCATCTTTGCTCCAACGAGGATCAAAGCAACGACTCCCATGGCAAGGCCCAAAACGAGGATATAAGCGTTCAAGTAGTCCCGCGGCTGAAGCAATATCCACACGGGAAGGGCGCTTGCTACCATCATGTAGAAGAAAAAGATGACCAACCATCCTTTATAACTTAAAGCTAATGGCGTCTTAAATCCAAGCCATATGGCCACAAGTGTAAGCAAGATGCCAACAATGGTGCCCACCAAGAAATTAATCCTGAGTTTGTAAAGCAAAAACCCGGTTATAACGGCAGCGACGATGAACCACATCGACATGCTTCCCACGTCGGGGCGTGCTACATAAAGATAAGCAAGCGAAGTAGAAAAGGCCCCTAAGGCCAAGACAAGAGTTAAATAGGCGAACACTTGAAATAAATAAGACGTACGAGGACGCATCATCTTGCCGGCTATCCACTGGATGGATTTTCCCTCGTATCTCACTGAAGCCATGATCGACAAGTAGTCGTGTACCGCGCCTATGAGGATGTTTCCAAACCAAATCCAAAGCAACCCTGCCCACCAACCCCAGGCCATTGCCAAAGCAGGGCCGAGTATTGGCGCACCGCCGGCAATAGAGGCAAAGTGATGTCCGAAAAGCACAGCCGGATGCGTTGGGACAAAGTCCACATCATCAAACTTAGTGTGAGCCGGCGTGGGTTTGGAATCATCGGCTTTAACGACCTTACGCTCAAGGTTTTTGCCGTACCATAAATAGCAAACAAGGTAAATTATGATTCCTAAAATGAGCAATAAAGAAGTGTTCATGATATCAAACCTCCTTTTTTAAATAGTCCTGGCCACAGGATGGGCCATAAAAGAAAACAAATCAAATAGAGTTTCCTGCTTTTCTTTAACGCCTTTTAGTCCTTCTATGCTTATAATCCATATGTCCATCGGTTTGGCCGGTTCTATTAGCGATGAGCCAAAATATGATAATTGGGAAAGCAAGCTTAAGGCTTCTTCTTCTGTCTCCGTTACCCATATGACCCAGCTTAGCGAATCCTGATCTGCCCAATCCAGGTCTACGTACCCCGGAATATACATGTGTCTCTGATTTAGCAGAAAAAGATGGACTTTCCCTATAGTTTCCAAAAAAATAGGTAGGTGTTCTTCGAAAGGGGGAAGGGCACGGAAGAAGAAGAATCTATCGGCGTTTATCAACCCATGCACGTCATTGGGATGTTTTGGGAACTTCATATAGTAGGCGAAATCGTAGCGCGACAGGTAAAGTAAGTCCACAACGAACTGCTCCGTAAAGATGCGGTTTCCTTCAAGCCACGCGCTAATTTGCTCAAGATTCCATGGTTGAATTTCTCTAGCTTTCAGTCCCGTAACGGGAAACTCCCTTTTTATCTTTTCTACATCGGGATTTGAAAGATAAGTCCATTCCAAACTTGTAAAGTTTTGAAGACGACATATTTCTTGTCCGGAAAGACCGGGGACATAGTCCAAAATTTTACCGGTGTGGTATTCTTTTATGCCCCATCTTGCTATAAAAGAGTTATCTAAAAGACATTGCAACCTTGTGCGCCAGAGTATCTTTTCTTGTTCTTCATAATCTGAGGGAGCTGTCCCAGGCTCAACCACAACAAATTGGGCCTTGCAGAGTTCTTTAAAGGCATTCTTCCCTTTCTCGGTTAGGCTGTATATGCCGTTGGTTTCCTGCAACAACCCAAGGGCTTTTAGTCGCTGTAGGCCTTCGCCATCCTCTCCGGCCAAAGCTATGGTCTCTTCGTCCCAACAGGGATGATCTTTATCGAAAAGCAATAAAACAGTGTCATCTTTCAGCAACAAAGTCCCCTCCTTGATGCCTTTCTCTTGATTATATCGACGATAAAAGTTATCGTGTACATTTTAATATTTTTGATATATTTTTGCCATTTAACGATGTCGATCAGGTCAAACTTTTGACTCATTGCGGCTGGTTTTAATTTTCCAGCAAATATCTTTGCAGATCCTTTCCAGTAAGGCCGGCACCAATGCCTACGGCGAGCTTGAGCCGCGCTTGCAGAGGCGTGAGATTCCCTCCTGAAAGCACCCCGATCTCCAGCAGTTTTTGTGCGCTTCCCTCGTAAGCATAGGATGTCACCACCCGTCCCCTAAGACATCTGGAGGTAATAACTACGGGAATGTTGCGTCGAATAATCTGTCTTATCGGGGGAACCCATGCCGGGTTAACATTGCCCGACCCAAAACCCGCCAAGACCAATCCTTCAAGGCTTTCGTCTTCGGACAGTAATTTCAAGACCCTTTCGCCGCCTCCAAGCGTCGCCCAGAAAACCTCGACTTCCCTTGCAGGGATGAGATTCCCTTCTATTATCCTTCCACGCTTAGTTTTTTTTACGAGATGTATCTTATTTCCCACTATCTCGGCGACGGGACCCCGTTCCGGCGCAGTCAAAGCATCTCTTTTGAAACTATTGACCTTGCAGACTTCGCTGGCTGCGAACAATTGATCCCGGAAGCACACCAAAACGCCAAGTCCCCAGATGCATTCAGAAGAAGCGGCGAGCAAGGCGTGGTATAAGTTAAGAGGACCGTCAGAACCCAATTGATCTGAAGGGATCATTGAACCTGTAAATATTACCGGGTAAGGATAGGGCCAAAGTAGATCCACCAGATAAGCCATTTCTTCCATGGAATCGGTTCCTGCGGTTACGACGATGCCGTTTATACCCTGACCAGCCTCCCTTCTTAGCAGTTCTGCGAGATCTGCCATCATGCGTATGTTATAGTGGCTACTGGGTTGATGGCTCCAATCAACTACAGTTACTTCGCATGGAAGTTCTTTGGACTCAAGCCAAGCGAGCATGTCGCCTGCATTTAGGGTTGGAGCATAGCTTTTTGCGCGCTCATCGTACGTCATGCCCATAGTCCCGCCTGCAGCAACGATTAAGACATTAGGACGCTCTGACATCCCAAACCACCTCCTCAACGTATGTACAAGTGTAACACTTTTTTACTTACAAAAAAGGGTAGTAGTGATAAAATACTATATCCGAGGCAGAAAGAAAATTTTTGGAAGGTGATTGTGTTGCGAAGCATCGTGGTGGGAGGAGGCAGCGTAGGCTTCGATGTAGCTAAAAACTTGGTCGAACTCGGACACGACGTGATTGTCATAGAACAAGATGAGGCTCGTGCTGCAAGAATTGACGAAATGCTTGACGTGATGGTAATTACGGGCAACGGAGCAAGGCCACAGGTGTTGGCTAAAGCAGGGGTGCAAGAGGGAGAAGGGGAAGCTATAAACCTGCTAATCGCCTGCACGGATAGAGATGAAGTTAATATCCTGTCCTGTTGGATCGCCAAAAAAGCGGGTGTTAAACACGTAATTTCCAGGGCAAGAAGCTTGGAATTTACCGACAGTCACATTTGGGCAGACGCGCTCGGAATTGATGAAATGATCTCTCCGGAAAGATCTGTTGCAGGGGCGATAGAAGACATGCTATCGATACGTTCAGTTATCGTAGCAAATGAACTGTGGGGAGGTATCGCCAGTCTTTATGCGATGAAAGTTAACAAAGGATCCCTCATGGAGGGCCGCAGTTTAAAGGAAGTAAGAAAATCCCGTTCCGACGTCGATGCACTCATTGTATACGTAGAACGAGAAGACGAGAAGGGTTTTATACCTCGCGGAGATACGGTTTTAAGAGAAGGCGATTTGTGTTACGTCGTTACATTAAGAAACGACGCCCACTTGCTCGAAAGCCTATTTAGCATTGAAAGCGCGTTCAAGCTAAAAAGAATCATGATCGCGGGAGGGGGCAAGATAGGTTTTCAGGTGGCGAGGCGTTTCGAGAAAAACCATAAGGATGTTGATATACGACTACTAGATTTAGATCCTCAAAAGTGTGAACGTATATCCAAAGAACTGGACAAAACTTTAGTCCTTCAAGGAGACGTTGCCGATGAAGATGTCTTGTTGAGCGAGGGCATCGAAGAGACTGACGGGTTCGTATCCACCACGGCAAATGACGAGTTAAACATACTTGTGGCCATAATGGCAAAAGAACTTGGAGCCAAAAAATCAATCGCAATTGTAAGGAATGACACCTACAGGAAACTTGAGGGCAGGCTTTCGCTAGACGCCATGGTCAACCCAAATGAAGCGCTGGTTGCAGCCATAATGCGCTACGTTACCTTGCGTACCAAGGGAGCTGCCATGTCCACAATTGAACAGATAAACGCAGAAATGATCGATTTGGTCGTACCTGAAGGTGCTTTTGTAGTGGGCAAGAAAATAATGGACCTGCATATATCTCCAACAGCCATTGTCGTGCTGGTCCAACGCGGGGAGGATATCTTCGTGCCAGACGGGATGACCACATTAAAACCGAACGATCGTGTCTTGCTCTACACGAATGCTCCCGGCTATGATGAAATTCTAAATTTGTTCATAGAAGAAAAATGACCAGCAAATAAAAATATAAAATAAAAAGGAAAAAGAGATGCGGTTTAAAATCATAACAAATATCCTTGGGTTAATAGTCGAAGTTGTGTCCTTATTTATGTTGCTGCCCCTTGGTTGGGCCGTCCTGGACAAATCACCCGATGCCAGGCCCATATTTGTTTCCATGATCATAGGCATGGCCTTGGGCGCAATATTGCTCCTCATCGGCGGAAGGC
>JAAYTM010000167.1 GCA_012518015.1 Synergistaceae bacterium | reverse complement strand
TTTTTATATATCTCCTTTATTTGCTTCCTTTGCATCGCATTAAAGCCTGCACGCTGCAAGCCAACCTTGTTTATCCCATAAATTCTCGCTGGACGCCCGTCCGCCAATGTAAAGGGCGGAATATCTTTGACCACCTTGGACAGGCCGCCTACCATGCACAATTTGCCAATCTTAGTAAATTGATGAACGCCAACCATTCCCCCTAGGTTAGCAAAATCCCCAACTTCGCAGTAGCCCGCCAACCCACTCTTGTTCGCCACAGTGACATAATTTCCGATTTTTACATTATGTCCTATGTGTACGCCTTCCATTAGAAATGTGTCTTGACCGATAACCGTCGCCTGACCCTCGCTTGTGGCGCGATTTATGGTCACGTTCTCCCTTATTATGGTTCGGTCGCCTATGATGACCTTTGTTTCCTCTCCACGAAATGCATGGTCCTGCGGTTCCCTGCCTAAGACAGAATTCTCGTATATCTTACAATCCTCGCCTATCTCGACGAAGTTAAACACCCTTACGTAGGCACCAATGACGGTGTTTTTCCCAATGCAAACCTCATCTTCTATGATGCTATAGGGTCCAATGACAACTCCTTCGTCGAGCTCAGCCTTAGGAGATACAATAGCAGTCGAATGTATAGTCCTCTTCATCAACTACCCCTCTGCAGCAAGTTCTTAGCAACCACAAAGCTAAACATTGCCTCCGCCACCATTTCGTCATTTACGTGAGCCACGGCCTTCACTTGTCCGACACGACCCCTCAGCCTGTACACCTTTGCCTCCGTGATCAACTGGTCTCCTGGGCAGACAGGCTTACGAAACTTAGCTTTATCTACCCCGGTCAAATAAGTTACCATGCCCTGCATATCGGGGCGAAGGACTATCATCATCGCCGCAACTTGCCCCATTGCCTCTAAGACAAGAACTCCGGGCATGACCGGCTCACCGGGAAAGTGTCCCTGAAAAAAAGGCTCATTGATGGTGACGTTTTTCAACCCCACAATTCTCCCCTCACCAACCTCCAAAATCCTGTCCACCAACAAAAATGGATATCGGTGGGGAAGAAACTCCATTATTTTGTGAATATCCACCATTTGCTTAAAGTCCACAGACAATTTCAACCACCCCTACACAAACGTCTTAAACGATGAACCATACGCAAATGAAGCCTATGTCCAGCCTTGTAGCCAACCACATGAGCTTGTAGTGGTAAGCCCACCATAGAGAGGTCACCCAGCAAGTCAAGTGCTTTATGCCGTGCACACTCGTCACGAAAACGCAGCTGCGTCGAATTAAGAAGGCCCTTGTCGTTGAACACCAAAGCATTATTCAAGTTCCCACCGAGGGCCAACCCTTCTTTCCTGAGCTCCTCCACGTCTTTTAACCTCACGAAGGTCCTTGCAGGCGCGATATCTTTGCAAAACGTCTCCCTGGTGACAAAACTGGCAAATATTTGAGTTCCTATAAAGGCATCATCAAAAGATATTATATAACTTACCTTAAGAGTTTCCGATGGAAAGCAAGCAATCCAGGCTTCACCGAAATCGTCCTCAAGGTAAAGGGGGGATAGCAAAGTACAAACCGTCCTTTTGGTATCTTCTTTTTCCCTTAAACCCGCTTCGATTATGCTTCGAACCCAAGGTTCAGCACTGCCATCGAAAATCGGGATCTCCCCGCCAACTACTAATATAACGGCATCGTCGACTTCCATGCCATAAAAAGCGGACAGCAGATGCTCCATGGTATAAATCATCTGACCATCGGGAAGCAGAATACATGAAGCACGTCCCGGAGAAAAAAGCTCGCATTCTCCGATAGGATACCGTCGCCCCTCTTTTGAGGTGCCAATCATTATACCACTTTCTTCTTCAGAGGGAAGCATGAGAACTTTGGTTTCTTTCCCCTTATGCAACCCTAATCCTTTAACTTCAATTGGCCTTTGAAGAGTTACCCTCTTCATCTTCGCCCTCGACCCCTTTGCATAGGCGTTCAAGGCGCAAAAGCCTTTCATACATTTCGGGCAATCTTTGTGTAAGAGCTTGAATTTTAAGCTCTTCGCGGTGGTCTCTTGCCGGAAAGCCCGAAACTATCTTGCCAGGAGGTATGTCTTTTGTAACACCTGACTTAGCGGCAATTATCGCACCCTTGCCAATCCTTGCGTGATCTTTTACTCCACTTTGAGCAGCCATTATCACATTGTCCTCGATAACAGCGCTTCCTGCAATCCCGGTCATGGCAACCAAAATACAGTTAGCACCAATTTTAGCGTTATGACCAATATGAACACAATCACCTATCTTGGTACCGGGACCTATGTAGGTATTGCCTATTGTTCCTCTATCGATGCTCGTCAAAGCACCAATCTCAACGTCGTCGCCGATAACAACACCCCCGACTTGAGGGATCTTGATTAATTTGCCATTTACGCTATAAAAACCGAAACCCTCGCCCCCCAGTGATACCCCGGCGTGAATTAGACATCTTTTTCCTAAGGCTACATCATGATATATGGTGGCATGCGGTTCAATTACAGTACCCTCACCTATGTGAACGTTTTTCCCGACAAAAACTTGTGCCTCTAAAACAGCATCGGCAGCAATATCTGCCCCTTCTCCGACAACACATAGCGGGCCAACATAAGCACGAGGGTGAACGCGGGCACCATCAAATACCACTGCTGTCGGGTGGATTTCACCTTTCGTGGCACGTGGTTTCTCAAAGAGCGAAAGTAACTTTACAAAGGCTAGCTTGGGATCTTTAACCTCCACGCCCACTCTGTTAGGCTCAAGCCAATTGCAAGGCACTACCACTGGAACATCTTCTTTTAACTCTTTAAAAGATCTCTTTTCCCAAAGGACGCATATATGTTTTGAGGTGGCTTCTTCGGGAGAAGCCACTCCCAAGACGAGCCTTTCGGGATCGCCAACCAGGTTGCCGCCCAAGTAGGAAGCGACCTGTGAAAGCTTCCAAGCCTTGTCAAACTCCTTCACTTCTCTTCTCCTTCCCATGCAAAGATCAAAAATTGCCAACCGCCCTTACGCTGACCTCGTCGTCGTCACGCTCATCTAAGTATAATTCCAAGGAAAGGTGTTCCGTAAATCTATATCCTAAAGCGGCGTTATTTTCGCTCTCATCGGAATGACGCCACCACACGTAAAAGGCTTTTATACCTCCCTCCACCCATAGACGATACCAAGTTTTGTCCTCATCCAGTTCCCTTTCTGCCCCCAACCAAATGTCCCTATAAGGAGACCATCTTAAGCCAAGCCTTTCCTCGCTATCACCATCGTCCAAAAAAAGTATTGCTTCGCCGTAAAGCTCTATATCCCACGAAGGAAAAGGCTGCGCCTTGCGACCTAAGTGCAATCCAAGTTCGGTAGATTTTTCTTCCGTACCTCCATAAGCTGCACCCCAAACGTAAAGCGAATATCTTTTGCTTTCTGCTCTCACGTCGGTCCTCGCTATCCTGGAAGGAACAAACTGCGTATCGAACTCGATCTTAGCAGTACTCGCCAGTCTTGTGCCTTTTAACTTTTCACTAATCAAACGCTCTATTTTATCCTCATGCTTAGCAGCCCAATCCACGGGAACACCGATAATTGGAGAGAGGCTTTCAAGCAACTTCTCGCGCATCTCGTACTGCCAAAAAGAGGGCAGCGACTTCGAGAAAACGTGGGTATCCACGGCTAGCACCAAATCTTGAGTGGCTACAAAGGATAGATTCACCACGTATGAATCGTCTTCCTTGCTGACCAAGACGTGAGGTTCCCAGCCAGGCATGCGCAAAGAGGTTATTTTTTTTACTTCTTTTAAAAATACTTCATCAGCCCACTTCAACGCCTCGATGGGCACACCTTGAACCATGCTCAAAAGTATTTCTTCAAGGCCCAAAGCGTCTTGACGAAACCATTCGTCACAGGGGGAATTTAATCTGGGAGCCGTAACTTTGACCTTCCAGTCTGCAAGCTTTGTTGGCACAAATTCAACGAAGACATCATCTTTACTTTTGACGCTGAGCGATTTTATTTTGTAACCCTCAAAGATCCTATCTGAAACCATAGCAAGAAGCCTTTCTTGGCTGGCCAAATCGTAGCTGGGCATTTCTCTCATTACAGCTATAATGCTTTCTTTAATAGCATTAGAGAGCCACTCGGGCGGCCCTTTTACAATCACGCTTGCCTGTGCCCGAATGGCCCCAAAAAGGATCGCCCATAATAACAAAAAAACCACGATCCCCGCTTTTTTTTGCCTCATGTTGGCATCCTAAAACAACTCCCCAAACCCAAAATGAGTATAAGTCTCATATTCTCCTTCAGCCAAATCTATACGTAAATTACCAAGCGGCGTCCTGACTCGAACGCCTATGCCATATGAATCGTGTAGATCTGATAAATCGAAGCTTGAAGACCTCTTAGCGCCATGTCCAACGGTCTTATAAAGATAGTCTATAAAGGGATCGCTATCGCCCCATGCATTGCCGGCATCGTAGAAGAAAACCAGGCCAAAGGCTTCTTCGATGGGTATCCTGAGTTCAAAATTGGCCAATAACATCTCGGTCCCATAGAATTCATCTTCTTCATATCCCCGCAGATCTCTATCCCCTCCGATAAAATATTGATCCATGAAGGGAATGTCGCCGCTCGAAAAACCGGCCCTGACCCTTGCGGCAAACAAAACCGGCGTATCCCTCGTTCCCAACTCTATATCGAATACCTCTCCAATCCTGGTCACGGGAGTATAATACCTGGCTTCAAACCAATATTTAGTGAAATTCCAGTCACTCCCCAAAAAATCCAAAGCCTGTTCCACGTTAATGCTCATTACATCTCCTTTGGGATAGCTTAAGTACTCGTCCAAGGTGGAACGCTGAAACCTGCCCGTGACGGAGAAGGTCTTTCCCGACTTCATGTGTTCCTCGAAGTACTTATCCTGAATACGTTTTACTATTTCATCATCTGGGATTTCCCCTATACTTTCAGGGTCTATATATTTCTTGCCAACGTCGTGCTTTACCATCCAATCAATTAATTCTTTTTTCTCCTTATCCGTCCTAAAAAGAAACCAATTAACTGAATCTTCTGATATATCAGAATCGTGCCAATTAAGCGTTGCATACCAACTAAGTCTGGGATCGCGGGGAAACTTCTTTCCGGCTCCGACTGATATTCCCGTCCTGGTCTCTTCGTATTCGAATACCGACTCGCCGCCTACATAATTTTCTATGTCTTCCCATTCCCATCGAAATAAATTCACTCTCCAGGAATAATAATCCACGTCCATGAACGGTTCCTCGTAGGTGATCCAATATTGATCTCTTTTTCCGGTTTCAAAGCCGACGGATGCGGTACGCCCTAACCCCTTCCAGTTG
>JAAYTM010000028.1 GCA_012518015.1 Synergistaceae bacterium | reverse complement strand
GGCGTATTTCAACTCCAAATCAGCTTTGGCAGCTATTACGTCTTTAGACAACGTCATTTTCTCCAGAGCCTTTTTAGCCTGCAGCAACACAACCGGCGCGGGACATTCGTATACCTCCCTGCTTTTAAAGCCAACCAGCCTATCTTCGATCATATCAATGCGCCCTACACCGTACTTCCCCGCAATTTGGTTCAATTTTGCAATTAAACTTACGCCGTCCATCTCTTCGCCATTTAGTGCGACAGGAATTCCTTCCTCGAAGGTGATCTCTATGTACTCGACTCCATCGGGCGCCTTCCAAGGATCTACCGTAAGCGTAAAGGCATCAGATGGTGGTTCAGTCCAGGGATCCTCCAAAGGACCGCACTCGATGGCCCGTCCCCATAAATTATCATCAATGCTGTAAGGACTTTTCTTCGTCACTGTGATCGGAATGCCGTGTTCTTTAGCATAATCTATTTCTTCATCGCGAGAAAAATGCCAATCCCTAACTGGCGCCATCATCTTTAAGTCGGGTTTTAATGCCTTAGTACATACCTCTATGCGCACTTGGTCTTGGCCCTTGCCGGTACAACCATGGGCTACGGCAACGGCACCTTCGATCTCCGCAATCTTAGCGAGATACTTTGAAATTAGAGGCCTGGAAAGCGCCGACGTTAACGGATATGTTCCCTGATACATGGCGTTAGCCTTTAAAGCTGGCCACACATAGTCCTGTACAAATTCTTCCTTTAAATCCATGACGTAAGCATTGCAAGCTCCGGTTAACAACGCCCTCTCCTTACATGCCTCCAAATCGACAACTTGCCCAACATCAGCGGTGAAGGTGACTACGTCATAGCCTTGGTCCATCAGCCATTTTATGGCAACTGAAGTGTCAAGTCCCCCACTATAAGCTAAAACTACCTTACCTTTGTACATTACAATTCCTCCTTTTAGGACATGTTCATAAAATAAAAAGGCCCGTCCCACTTAAGGGACGAGCCTTTAATTGCCCGCGGTGCCACCCTTTTTGGCTAGGACCTTTTCGTCCTGCCCTCTTACCGGCCCTTTTCGGAGGCCACCCGAGTTCCTACTTGGCTTCAGCCTTTCTTCGGAACTGGCTCGGGGGCTCTTTTCGATCCGGCTTCACTCGAGGAACGCTCTCAGCTATCGCATCCCCTCTCTGTCGACGAGCACAAACCTACTCTCCCCCTCGTCGCCTTCATATGAGACAAACGAGTGGAATCAGGTCTTATACGTCTAGCTCGTCTTATTCGAAGAGATACAAACGCCATTTAACATACGCTCCTCTTTGAACTTTAGGTTATTTAACCAGGTCTTTGAACTTTTGTCAATAGGGGTAGGGCAAAAAATTTTACCCGCACATGATACATTCATAGTTATTTTCAAACTACATGCCTAATCTAATATTTTTAAACCCCTTTTTAATGCTTCCTTTTGCACTCACGCTTTCTACACCTTCAACACTGTTCAATTCCTCACAAATTGAACTAATCCGTTCTTCTCTAGGTATTATGACGGATATTTCTAATATCATCTCTTCTTCGCCATTTACTTCCTCATTTATTATATTGATGTTTTTGATTGAAACATCATGCCTTCCGAGCAAAGTTCCTATATCTCCTATTAATCCTGTCCTTTCTTTACAAACTAATCTTAATACTTCTGTTTTTGAAAGTTCGATCTGTTTCTCGAGGAAACCTAAGGACACAAGTGAAAACAAAACTATTCCTGCCGTAATCATGCTTCCATAGTAATAGCCTATCCCTATCCCCAAGCCTATGCAACTGCATGTCCAAATGCAAGCAGCCGTTGTAAGACCCTTTACAGCATTGCCTTCTCTTAAAATAGTTCCTGCGCCCAAAAAACCGATGCCGCTAACTACCTGAGCCGCAAGTCTTGCAGGGTCTCCACTTTTGAAAGCATCAATTGAAACAAGCATAACTAAAGCAGAACCTACAGTAACCAAAATATGAGTTCTCAGGCCTGCAGGTCTGTTTTTAACTTCCCTTTCTAATCCTATTAGGCCTCCTACTATGGCTGCCAATACCAATCGCATTATAATTTCATTTTGCGTTATCATCCAAATCGCCTTTTTCTCTGATCTATTACTACGATATATTTGAAAATAACACTTTAGTTTCTTCAAATAAGAAGAATACTAAAGTGTTATTTCACTTCCCCGAGAGAGGAGATTACTTTTTTAGTCTCCAGATCTTTGCATCCTCTCCATTAAAAAGGGAGAGAAGAGTGAAAATATCGATAAAAGTATCAGTACCTTGCTAATTACGCTCGAAAATAATATGCCAATACTGCCATGACTCAGAATAAGCGCCCTTCTCAATCCCGTTTCACCTATAGGGCCAAGTATGAGGGCTAAAATTATAGCGGCAGGATTTAAATCCAATTTCCTTACGAAATATCCAAATATGCCAAATGCAAACATGATCCAAACATCGGCTAATTGATTATTAATGGCATAAGAACCCACAGTACAAAGCGAAAATATTAGAGGGATTAAAACATTATCTGGAACCAGGGATATTCGAGCAAAGATCTTGGAACCAAATAAACCGAGTATCAGCATGAAGATATTAACTACTATAAACCCAGCAAAAAATGTATATGTGATTTTTCCGTGTACGGTAAACAAATCAGGTCCCGGTTGTAATCCCTGTATAATTAGTCCGCCTAACAAAACCGCGGTAACACTTTCTCCGGGTATGCCCAACGTCAAAGTTGGTATCAAGGATCCTCCTGTAACAGCGTTGTTGGCCGCTTCCGCACCTGCAACTCCCTCTATTGCACCTTTTCCGAATTCGTCTTTATTTTTAGAAAATCTCTTCGCCTCATTATACCCTATAAAAGATGCTATAGTTGCACCTGCTCCCGGAAGTATCCCTATAATCGAGCCTATAACTGTGGATCTCAGACATGTCGGCATTATTTTTTTGATTTCATCTTTGCTTAACATTACTTTGTCCTCAAAATCTACAAACTTTCTGCCTGATACTATCTTTTCTTCAGCCAATATAAGCACTTGTGACATTGAAAACAAACCAATCAAAGTAGCAGTAATAGGCAAACCTGAAATCAAATAAGGGGAACCAAAAGTAAATCTGGGCACTCCCAACATGGGATCCATGCCTATGGTTGAAAGCATGAGACCTAATGCACCTGATATCAAACCCTTTATGATAGATTTCGAGCTTACTCCAGCTATTATGGTCAGCCCAAAAATTGACAACCAAAAATACTCAGCAGGCCCAAATTTCAAGGCCAATTTTGCAAGGGGAGGTGAAAACAAATAAAGAGGTATACTGCTAAGGATGCCTCCTATGAAAGAAGCGATAACCGCCGTACCTAGGGCTTTGCCGGCCTTGCCCTTAAGAGTAAGTTGATATCCTTCTATGACCGTAGCTGCTGCCGCGGGGGTACCAGGGGTATTTATCAAAATTGCAGAAATTGATCCGCCGAAAATTGCACCGCAATATACTCCCGCAAGGGTGATAAGACCCGTACTGGGTGACATGCCAAAGGTAATAGGGATCAACAATGCCACTCCCATTGCTGCAGTAAGACCGGGCAATGCACCTATTATAATTCCAAGAGCTACGCTGGCAAATGCTGCAAATAAGTTGGTTATACTTAAAGCTTTTATAACTCCATATACAACATCGTTCATTTTCCCGCCTCCAATTTAAATTATAAATCCCTTTGGAAGGGGTACTTTTAGAAAAGAACAAAATATGAAGTAGACTCCAATGCAAAAACCTATAGTTGTAATAAGCGCAATATATTTGTTAACCCTCAATCCAACGAGAGTAATCATGAGATATATGAAAGTAGCCGTAAAAAAACCTAAAACATTTACCACAAATACATAAGCAAAACATGACGTGATAACAAATAAAAACTGTTTTCCTTGAAAATTCTCAAAAATACCTTCGCCTTTTCCCTCTTCCTTTTTCATGAAAGTTTGAATAATATGCACTAAAGTCAATACTCCTAATATAGCCGTTATGAGGAAAGGATATACTGCCACTTTATGAGGCAATTGCTTTGCTAAATAAAAATACAAAAAGCAAAAAACGATAAGAAAAATATTTAAAATATTACTGTATTTTTTCATATTATCGTCTCTTTTCTCCCTTCTAGGATGCAAATGAGCTTTTTGCAAAAGGGAGAGGGTAATTTACACCCTCTCCTTGTAAGATTATATCTATTTCAATGTATTATATCGAGTTTCTAAGTCGAGTTTATATCTGCTTTAACTTAGGTCAAGCGTTGGGACTACCTCTTTTAGATATCTTTCTTCCTTTTCCATATATTCTCTAAGTTCTTCGGGTCCCATATATTTAATCGGAAGGTTCGCATTTTTAGCCTTTTCCATGTGTTCCGGAGATTCAATAGCTTTTTTGAATACATCATGAAGCTTTGCAATAATTTCCTTGGGAGTACCCTTAGGCGCAACTAAGCCCCTCGCTGAGCCAAACAAGACGTCATAACCCTTTTCCTTTAGCGTGGGGACGTCTTCGAAACCATCTAATCTCTCTTCCGTATATGAGGCTAATATCCTTAGCTCCCCACTTTTTGCAAGACTTGCAACTTCACTTATTTTGGCAACGGTAGCATTTACATGCCCACCTCTTAAAGCTGCTAACATATCTGCACTGCCGCCAAAGGGTACATGCGTGACCTTGATACCAGCCAATGTGGCAAAGTGGGCTGCCCCAATATGATTCGAAGCCCCCGTGCCATTATTTGAAATCGTTATTTCTCCGGGATGGTCCTTCGCATATTGTATAAATTCTTCTATGGTATTCCATTGGCTATCAGCTCTCACAACTATCACGCCAGGGTCGTAAACATGGTTCAAGATCGGTTCAACGTCTTCTTTTTTATACCTGGTGTTTCTTTGCAAGGGCAGGCTTACAAATGTAGGAAGATTTATAAACCCTATGGTATAGCCATCGGGATCCGCCATGCAAAGCTCCGTATATCCCAACTCGCCATCAGCCCCAGGTTTGTTTACGATCACCAAAGGTTGTCCTAGTATTTTTTCTGCAACAGAGCAAAGTATTCTGGCACCAACGTCAGTACCTCCTCCTGCCTTGTAAGCTACAATGACTTGAACGGGTCTTTTGGGATAATCGCTTGCTGCATCTGCCCCGCCTGCCTTAGCTAAACTTGCGGTCAAAGACAACGCTAAGGCTACAATAAATAAAATCGACAATACTTTTTTCATTTTATACCCTCCCCATTTAACTATATGTTAGCATTGTTAGCATTATTGGCATCGTTAACTACATTCTGGCGAAATATTATCACTATTATTATACCTTGTCAAAGAGATCGAGCTACATAATTCTTGCATGGAAAATTTGACATAAAAATTGTTATGGTAGCAAAAACCAACTAAACTCGTTGTAAAGGAGGCTCTTGCCACCATAACATTATGCCAAAAAACGCAATTCACATTAGACTTAGTCTTGGAAAAATAAGCATTTGCCATCAAAGTACAATTTAAGGACAAAGAAACAGATGGCTAAACCCTCGATTTCATCGTGGATCTAAAGATACTCAGTAATGCTAACAATCCCTAAATATGATATCGGCCATTTTATTTAAAAATTATACAGATTTTATCAACCCTTCTTTCATAAGCATCTTTGTGGTCTCTTGAGCAATTCTTATTTTCTCTTCCGCCACCTGGATCAATTCGTCCCGAGACATGGTAATTTTTGCCAGGCCCTGCTCAATCGCCTTTACTCCCACTGATGCAGCAACTTGTGGATACACCCACGTCTCGTCCATAGTCGGTATCAAATAATCCTCATGCAAGCCTATTTTTTCTGCACAATCAGAAAGCGTCTTAGCTGCGGCAATGCACATCTCATCAGTGATCGCAGATGCCCTTACGTCCAACGTCCCCCTAAATACAGCAGGGAAGATTAAAGAGTTATTTATTTGATTCGGAAAATCGGATCTACCCGTGGCCACGATTCGAGCGCCAGCCTCTTTAGCCTCCCAGGGCCATATTTCAGGTACTGGATTGGCGCAAGCAAAGAGCATTGCGTCATTGGCCATCTTTGCGACCCATTCTTTTTTCACCACATCAGGCCCCGGCTTGGTATAACAAAACACCACATCTGCGCCTTCGAAAACTTTTTCTTGGCCTCCGCTTATGCCATCAGGATTTGTAATTTGAGCGAGATGGCGCTTAACGTCATACTTTACGTCATCAAGATCGCTTCTCCCCGAGTAAATAACACCTTTACTATCCGTAATTAGCACGTTTTTAGGGTTAACGCCTGCGCTAATTAATATCCTTATTGTAGCCACGTTTGCTGCCCCGCAACCTAAGAAGCCAACTTTTATATCATCGATTTTTTTGCCAGTGATTTTAAGTCCGCTATATAAACCTGCCAAGTTAACCGCAGCCGTTCCCTGCTGATCGTCATGCCATACAGGTATCTTGCAATCCTTCCTAAGTTCGTCAAGTATGTAAAAGCATTTTGGCTGGGCGATGTCCTCCAGGTTAATTCCTCCAAAGGCTGGAGTTAAATTCTTAACCGTCTCTATAAATTTATCAGGATCTTTTGTGTCAAGGCAGATGGCTACGGCATCAACGCCACCGAGGTATTTAAAGAGCATACACTTTCCTTCCATCACAGGCAATCCAGCTTCAGGTCCTATATCACCTAAGCCTAACACTCTTGTCCCGTCGGTCACAACTGCTATCGCGTTGGCTTTATTGGTAAATTCGTAAACTAGATCGGGATTTTTCTGTATTTGCCTGCATGGTTCCGCCACGCCCGGCGTGTACCATATGGCGAAGTCCGATATGTCCCTAATGCAGCACTTTGGCACTGTCTGCATTTTCCCGTGATAGAAACGATGCAATTTTATTGCTTCTTCTGCAGGCTTTTTGGCTTTTTCTAGCATTTCTTCATTTGTTGAATCCATAAGATCCACCTCACATCTCTGCGATAGATACGTCCGTTAAAAACTATTTACAAAGCGCGGGAACCGTCAGGCTGCCGTAAGGCATTAATATGTAATTCGGCCTATCGTGCTTCTTTTCTGCGTATTTTATCGCTTCTTCAACAGAATCCATCTTGCGCATGAACAGACCTTCCGTTTGCTCTTTTGATAAAGAAGAAATCAATATTATTTCCTTTTCTTCGGCCACTTTGCATATGCCGTAAGCCTTATGTCCGCCCATGGCAAATTTCTTCTTTATACGTTCGATCACGTCGCTAGGACGTTTTGCATCGCGCATCCACTCTTCGAAAGTACACTCTCCATACCCTTGTGAGCATTCTGCGATCAAGATAATGGTCCCACCAAGTTTAGTTGCCTTATCGGCATGATCAAGTGCTTTTTGAGCTTGATAAACGTTAATATCCCTCGGGTATCCTCCAGCGCTCACAATAGCAACATCAGCTTTACTTTCAATGGGTACATCGTACATATCAGATGATACTGATGCACCTTCGTACCAAGCGCTTTCCAAATCCCCTGCTACGATTTTTACTATCTCCTTTTTGCTGTTTGTCACTACGTTTAAAATGAAGTCCACTCCAACAAGTTTAGCTGCTTCTATCATTTCAAGGTTCACGGGATTTCGCCTTAAAGGAGGAAGGTCATCCATGAGATACACCATGCGAGAATGATTTTTTTCTATGCATACTCTGCCTGCCACTCCTGGCAAAATACTTTTTCTTCCACCGGAAAATCCAGCGAAATAGTGGGGCATAATTACACCCAAAGTGATTAGGAAATCCGCCTCTGCAGCCAATCTATTAATTGTTAAATTTAAACCCGTAGAAAGTTCGCCAAACTCGAGCAAAGAAGAAACGTCATCAGCGCAATGAGAGACAAATTTATACTCATCGACTAAATTTTTGCCGTACACTTCCACGTTCTGCTCATGGGTATGAGGATCATGGATGCCTGTAGCTGTAAGAAAAGTGATTTGGTCTTTGCTTATACCGCTTGCATGAAGATTTTCGAGCAAAGGCGGAAGTAAACTCTCATAAGGAGTGGGTCGAGTGATGTCATTCACGACTATCACGACACTCTTTGGATTTTTTCTATTGACCAATTCTTTCAAAGGGGGAACACCTATAGGATTATTTAACGCTTCTTGCACACCCCGTAGGGCATCTTCAATGCCCGGTCTCTCGTTGGGTTCAAGTATTTTGGTTACTCTGTCTTGATCTATATTAAACGAAAGTTCCGATTTACCATATTTCATATTCATCAACACGTGAAACCACCTCATCTTTAGAAAAGAAAGCCTTGTGGGAAGAAAATATATAAATATTGAGTAAAAACATAATATATTACAAAAACACTTCCAATTGCCACAGCCAGCGACAGAATAGTAGTCTTGAGATTGCGCTCATCGCTAAGTGTCCACTGGATGGCCCACATGGAGATTGTACTAGCCACGAAAAACCCAACGTAATTTGCCGAAACGACCCATATTAGCGACCACAGCATAGTTGCTGTCATGTACTTGTTAATTTCTTTTATGAAAGACTCAACGTACTGCGGTTTGATTTTAGATTTTACTATTAATGCGATCCCAGTAACGGCCAAAAGCACTATAATGACTTTTGGAAACATCAACCCGAATTTAGTAAAATCTCCAATATGAAACCAAAACATAGCCGCAAAAACAAGCATAACAAGACCACCATAAAGATCTGAATTCAACATCATCAGGCAGCCCTCCTTCTTCTACGAGCTGAATAAAAGGGCCACAAAGCGGATATCAAAGAAATCACAATCAAAACGATTGATATAGGCCTTGTGAAAAATATTACCCATGGCATGCCTGGAGATATGCTGTTTCCCATCAAATACCCCTGTACTAGTCCTTTCTCAGCGATCGGACCTAGCACAAGCCCCAAGACAACCGGGCCTGGACTAAATCCCAACTTCCCAAGTACATAACCGAGATATCCACTTCCAAGCATAAATATTACGTCCATGAAATTATTCCTCACGGCATAGGAACCCACGATGGTCAGAAGCAAAATTCCTGGCACTAATACGCGGATTGGCAATCGCATTATAATTTGGTAGAACAAAACACCAGCAAACATTCCAATTAATACGGTAAGAGCCGTGGCCACGAAGAAGGACGTCATAAATGTGTATGTAATCTCCGCATGTTTTGTAAAAAGTTCGGGTCCGGGGTTGAGTCCCTGAATCATTAAAGCTCCATAAACAACTGCTGCTACTGGAGATCCTGGAACACCTAAGGTAAGAAGCGGTACGAAAGATCCCATAATTGTTGCTTTATCAGCCGTTTCTGTAGCTACGATCCCTTGAGGATTCCCCTTACCGAAGCTCTCAGGGTTTTTGGAAGCCCTTTTAACTTCGTTATAAGCTATTAAGTTGGAAATATTACCGCCAGCGCCTGGTAAAATCCCTACGAAAAGTCCAATAATAGAAGATCTTATAAGGTTAACTACATCAGCAAAAGCGTTTCGAAATCCCTTAAATATGGCTTCTTTATAGCCCTCAACGGTACTGCCAACGCTAGTGTTTTTCAAATAGGAACCAACGGGATTTCGTGCCATCTTAAAAACCTCTGGTATACAAAAGAAACCAATCAAAACTGAAATGAGCTCTACGCCGCCTTGAAACGAGGATATGCCAAAGGTAAATCTCACATCACCACCAACGGGAGCAATGCCAATAGTGCTAATTAGTAATCCAAGTATCCCTCCCGCTACACCTTTTAATAAGGAATCGCCTGAAAGTCCTGCGATAATAGTAAGACCAAAAATACTTACCCAGAAGTACTCAGGGGGACCGAATTTGAGGGCAATCTTCGCCAAAGGCAATGAAAATGCTATAAGCCCAATTGTGCCGATAAAACCCCCGACAAGCGAAGCAAATGCAATAGTAAATAAAGCTTCTTGCGCCCTTCCCTGCAATGTCATGGGGTATCCGTCAAAGCATGTAGCGATTGAGGAAGGCGTCCCTGGGGTGTTGATCAGGATAGCAGGAAAAGCACCGCCGTATATGGCTGAACAATACACGGCGCTTACACATATAAGTCCCATTACAGGATCCATAGCAAAGGTAAATGGGACCAATATTGCCACTGCCATAGTGGCCGTAAACCCGGGCAGGGCTCCGGCCATCATGCCTAGTGGAATGAGTAAAGTCATGGCAGCAAGATTCTTAAAAGCAAGAACATTAATAAACGCATCTAAAAATATACCCATCGTTCAAATCACCCCTCCCAGATCTACAGGCCACTTTTAACTGCGATTTATTTCATTTCCAATTTGTCCAATATTCTTTTGTAATACTCTGTGCGTTCTTCGACAAACTTCTTCGACTCTTCCGGTCCGTAAAAAACCATTTGAAATCCCATCGACTCCATCATTTCTTTATACTCAGGTGTCTCATTAACCTGCTTGAAGGCATCAGCCAATTTATTTACTATTTCATCGGGTGTCTTGGGAGGCACACATATACCTCTATAAGCACCTTCTACAAAGTCGTAGCCAAGTTCTTTAAACGTAGGAACATCTGGGAATAACGATAAACGCTCTTCTGTAGCTACAGCTAAGGGTCGCATTTGATCTTTATAATTTGCAGCCATGGTGGTATAGGTCATTAATCCAGTCACATGACCTCCTAAAAATGCAGGAACGGCATCGCCTGAACCAGTAAAAGGAATGTAAACGGTATCGATACCCGCCGCCTCATTAAATTCAACCGTCCCGAGGTGATTTGCACTGTAACTTCCACTTCCGCCAAGGGTTATTTGACCAGGATGCTCTTTAGCGTATTTAACGAAATCGTCAAGGGTTTTAAACTTGCTATCTACAGGAACGACTAACATGTTGGGCGTTGCCTCAAACCAACAAACGGTATTTATATCTGATGTTTTATAACCTGTATCCTTCCGCTGAAGCGGCTGTAGTATTATGTGAGGTATGTTATGACCACAAATCGTATAGCCATCAGGTTTTGCGCGCACTATTTCCGACCATCCTACTGCCCCGCCGCCGCCGATTTTATAGGTTATAATTACCTGCGTTCCGAGAATTTTTTCTAAGTGAGGTTGTTGTGCCCTTGCTGTAATGTCCGATTCTCCGCCTGGATTAAAAGCTATAACGTAAGTAATCGGCCTTTCCGGATATGCTGCTTTCGCCGTACCGCTAAACGTTCCAAATATCGCCAATATGACCAAAATAGATGTTAAACTTATAACTAATCGCCTCATTTTGCACTTTCCCCCTTCTCTGGTTAATGTGATATCAACAAATGCTTTCTAAAATCAGGCTATCAAATCACCTCTCCTTCATTTTTGACCTATAAAGGGAAATAACGCCGCCTGCCTTTAAGATCTCCAAGATATGTTCTGAAAAGGGCACAAAGACAAATTCGCATCCATTAGAAAAGGCCATAACACCATTTTCGATGTCTATTACGGCTTCATGCCCATCTTTAACTTTTGAAAGATCGAGCTCCGGTATTTCCACCACGCAAAGTCCCCGGTTGATAGCGTTACGATAAAAAATGCGGGCAAAGGATCTAGCGACTACGGCTCTTACACCCGCTGCAAGTAAGGTTATAACGGCATGTTCGCGGCTTGAACCACAGCCGAAGTTTTTACCAGCAACGATTATTGCTCCAGGGCTAACTTTGGATGGGAAAGTTGCATCTGCTCCTTCCATAACATGAGCTGCTATATCCTGAGGTTCCGTAAGTTCCAAGTATCTGCCTGGATAAATTTGATCCGTGTCTATGTTATCTCCGAAGATAAAAACTTTTCCTTCTATCTGATTCAACTTCTAACCCTCCTTAAAGCAGTTTACGTGGATCCGTGAGCTTGCCGTTAGCAGCAGATGCTGCAGCCGTAGCGGGAGAAGCTAAGTATATGAAAGCTTTTGTGCTTCCCATGCGTCCGGGAAAATTTCTGCTTGACGTCGATACACATACATCGCCCGGGGCAAGCACCCCTTCATGGGCACCAAGACAAGGACCACAGCCAGGCGTCACGAAGATCGCTCCGGCTTCTAGGAGGGTTTGGACATAACCACGTTTGAGGGCTTCCTGAAGAATCTTTTTCGATGCTGGGATTACAATGCAGCGAACGTTTTTCGCTACGTGTTTGCCCTTTAAAATTTCGGAGGCAATTTTGATGTCGTTTAATCGCCCTCCTGTACACGTTCCAATAAATACCTGAGAGATTGGGATCCCTTCTACTTGTTCAATTCCACACACGTTATCAACACTTCCTGGAAGGGCGACCTGAGGGGATAGATTTCTTACGTCTACGTAGTAGGATTCAAAATAATTAAAATCATCATCGGTAGTAAAGACTTCGAAATTTTCTATTTCTGAACCTTGATCTCCAAGAAATTCAAAAGTTACTTCGTCAGGTTGTATATATGCCGTCTTAGCACCCATTTCAACTGACATATTGCACAGGACGAATCGTTCATCCATCTTTATAGACGAGACCGTCGAACCCGTAAATTCAATTGCTTTATAGATAGCAGCATCTTGTTTTAGCTTTCCCAATACATGAAGGATTATGTCTTTGGCCATGATAAAATCGGACATCTTGCCATCAAGACAAATATTAATGATGGGAGGTACTTTAAACCAAAGACGACCTGTAAGAAGGATAATAGCCAGATCTGTGGCACCAACTCCCGTCGCAAAAGTACCCAGGGCGCCTAAGGTTGTGGTGTGAGAATCCGTCTCTATTACAACCTCTCCGGGCCCCACAAGACCGCTTTCCGCCAAAAGTTGGTGGCATACTCCTTCTCCTACATCAAAAAGCATCTTGATGCCCATCTTCTCACAAAATTCCCTCATCTGCCTTTGGTTATCTGCGGCCTTTATAGTGGGGGGAGGAGAATAGTGATCAAAAACGAAGGCAATCTTTTCGGGGTGTGCTACCTTTGTACCGCCCATTTCATAGAAAGACTTTATAACCTGCAGGTAAAGGTCATTTACTTCGGCTAGATCTACTTCTGCTTCAACAATTTCTCCTGGTTTGACCCTAGTTTTGCCTGAAGCTTTCGCCAACAACTTTTCAAGCGCGTGCATGAGGTTAATCCTCCTTTACATGTTCATTTGTAAGTGGTACGAAAAATTTAAGCCCTAAAGATTTAGTAAAGTGATAAATACGTTCTTGGGAGATGGCAACATGCTGAAATGCTCTCTTTTCAGCTGCTTTTTCGTCTCCCCTTGATATAGCTTCAACTATCCCTGCGTGTTCAGCCCAAATCTCTCCAGGCCACTTTTCGAACGGCATAGGCGCATTTTCCTTAGGAAAGGATGATACGTTACGTTCGTATAAACATATAATGCCCTCGTGCATTCTGCATAAAACGTCGTTATGTGACGATGCGACAACAAGGGCATGAAAGATAGAGTTCCACTTCTCGCCTAATAATGCTTTTTCATGCTTATCTTCTTTAAAAAGCTCTTCGATTTTAGCGAGCGTCTCTCGTAGCTTTTCGAGATCCGACTCAGTCCGCCTTTTTGCCGCTAAAGCGGCGGCTTTTGGTTCAATGATAAGCCTTGCCTCGAAGACTTGAGGAAGGATATCTAACGGCCAATCTACTAAAAAAGAAATGGGTAACGAAATTTCGCTCCAGGACTTTTCTCTTATAAAAATGCCCTGTCGATCACGAACCTCGATTATACCGAACGCTTCGAGTATCGCCAGGGCTTCTCTTATCAATGGACGGGTAACATTACACATAGAAGCTAACTTCCGTTCGCTAGGCAGCTTACCATTATGACCGAGTTTGCCTTCTTTTATCAAATTGTAAATATTAATGGCCAGTTCCTTTCTCGTCATCCAGCTACACCTCGTATCTGGTATACCATGGTAGCCCAGTCACTTTTATTATGTTAACATACATATTTTGCTCGGTCAAGTTGATAGCGGCTCTATTTCAAATAGTGTGGAAAATTTCTAGAGGCAGGTGTCTTGGCATCATTTTCCCGATGCAGATCTTTTGCAGCGCCATGGAAGAGGAGCTGATAACAACTTCTCGATAGTGTACAGGCAGGGCAGCATAAAGGAAGGAATCGCCAAGTGTTGCTAGGGCTACTAGGGTGCCTGTAGAAGCAGCCCGTTTATATGATACCGCCAGTTTTTATGGTCATTGGCGCTTCTGCAGTTTTTCTTTTTACCCGAGAATTCTTTTTATCCACGAGGCCCATAGTGATATTCTCCGCCTTTAGCTTCATTTTTACGCTCTAGCAGCATTAGTTAATGAAAATATGCCTCTTCTTCCAAACTTCTGGAGCGCTTTAAATTTCTCCCGAAGCTCAAGGGGATTTGATGATATACATCTGTAAGCACTAACCCCATAACTGCAAGCTCGCGTAGCGCTTTGGGTCGCTTCGTCAACATATTACAAAAGAAAGCGCTGCCAAATAAATATAAAAAATAGGCAGTCTCGTCGTACAAGGCGAGACGCCATGCTACGAAAAGAGATTATAAGGGTATTTAGCTTTTATAACTTCGCAAGGATGGTCTTAAGTCAATACTACATATTTTGACATAGTGTTTCCGCATATTTAGAACACGATACTTCCGTTGCTTTCTCCATTTGTCTTGCCAAATCATAGGTCACAACACGAGACTGTATGGTCCTTTCTACAGCCGAAACTATAAGTTCAGCTGCTTCTTTCCAACCAATATGATCTAACATCATGGCGGACGAGAGGATCAAAGAAGTAGGATTGACTTTATCCAAATCTGCATACTTTGGCACTGTGCCGTGAGTAGCCTCAAACACAGCCGCTTCATCTCCTACGTTAGCACCAGGAGCCATGCCTAATCCTCCTGCCGTAGCAGCTATCGCATCGGAAAGGTAATCTCCATTTAAGTTGGGAGTGACTATGACATCGTAATCTTCCGGCCTGAGCAAAATCTGCTGGAACATGGCATCGGCAATTCTATCCTTTACTAATATCTTGTTATCCGGCAAGCTCTCCGCTGTTTTTCCTCTAGCCTCGCCCTCGGTAATGACTTGACCTGAAAATTCTTCTTCTGCCACTTTGTAACAACATGCCCTAAATAATCCTTCGGTGTATTTCATGATGTTTCCCTTATGCACTATTGTTATGCTGGATCTATTTTGTTCGATTGCATATTTAATCGCTTTGCGCATTATTCGCTTAGACCCGAAAGCCGAAATGGGCTTAATGCCAAGCCCGATATCTTCCCGCAAAGAAACGCCCATTTCTTCCGTCAAAAAATTTCTGATCTTCATACATTCGACGCTGCCCTTCGGCCATTCTATCCCAGCATAGACGTCTTCCATGTTCTCCCTAAATACGACCATGTTAACTTTCCAGGGATCCCTTAAGGGAGATGGTACTCCGTCGAAATAACGAACCGGCCTGATGCAGGCGTACAGCTCAAGTGCTTGCCTGAGCCTGACGTTGATGCTTCGAATCCCACCGCCTACAGGTGTTGTCAAAGGTCCTTTTATCGCAACTTTAAAATACTTAATAGCTTCAAGGGTATCGTCAATAAGCCAGTTGCCAAATATTTTATTGCATTTCTCGCCTGCATATATCTCCCAAAAGTAAATCTTTCTATTTCTTCCGTATGCCTTGTAAACAGCATTTTCCGTAACCATTTTCATGGCCCGAGTTATATCGGGTCCGATTCCATCCCCTTCAATAAAGGGAACAACAGGATCGTTCGGTACAATTAGTTTGCCTTCATCTCTCATGGTAATGGGGGAACCAGAAGAAGGCATATCTATGTTTGTCAGCTTGAGCCCAGGAAAATCTGTCATTTAAGCTACCTCCTAATCAAGAGAAGCATTTAATCTAATCCAATTGAGCTTGCCGCCTGCCTTAACGATATCTAAATCATCGCTGCTCAATGGACATATAACTGGAATTTCTATATTTTTCGTTAAATTCCGCAAAACCGCTTGAGATCCGACATTCAGTTGACCGACATTGAAGAAAAGTTTATCATCTCGATCTATTTTCTCGTAGTCCTCTATATTGACAAAAATTAAGGGCAATATACCGAAGTTAACCAGATTCGCAAGATGGATGCGGGCAAAGCTCTTAGCTATAACGGCCTTAACGCCTAAATACCTTGGCGCTAAAGCGGCATGCTCCCTGCTTGATCCTTGACCGTAATTCACCCCCGCTACGATAAATCCGCCTTTAAGCTCCTTGGCCCTTTTTGCAAAATCTGGATCCACAACTTCAAAGACATGCTCTGAAATAGCGGGAATGTTGGATCGTAACGGCAGGAATTTAGCTCCTGCAGGCATTATATGATCCGTCGTAATGTCATCTCCTACCTTTATCAAGACCTTCCCTTCAAGTTTGTCGGGCAACGGACTCATTTCAGGCAATGGTTTGATATTAGGTCCTCTTCGAACAGTAATTCTCTCCGGCTCAGGCGAGGGAGCTATGAACATTCCTTCGTCGATTACGAGATTTGAAGGCGTCTCAAAATGATATGGATCTACATCAATCTCCCTAGGGTCAGTAATCACCCCTGTGATACAAGCTGCTGCGGCCACTTCAGGGCTGGCAAGATATACCTTTCCGCTGGTATGCCCGCACCTTCCGTAAAAGTTACGATTTATCGTTCTCACGGAAACGCCATCTGTAGGAGGTGCAAATCCCATACCTACACATGCTCCACAACTTGCCTCTAAAATCCTCACACCCGCTGCAATTAAGTCCTCGATGGCTCCTTCCACATTCGCCTGCAACAGAATTTGCCTACTCCCAGGCGAAAGCCCAGCATCGACATTGGGATGAATTCTTTTGCCCTTGAGCATATGCGCTATGGTTAAAATATCCCGTAGCGAGGAGTTCGTACATGAACCGAACATTACTTGATCTACCCGAGTACCCGCAACTTCCTTAACTGGCACTACGTTATCGGGCAAAAAGGGTTTTGCGACCATTGGCTCCAATGAAGACAAGTCTAAATTAATTTCTTCGTCATAGATAGCATCCTCATCTGGATACAAAGGCACCCAGTCTCGCTCTCTTCCTTGGGCTCTTAGCCACTCTCGTGTCACTTCGTCACTTTGGAATATAGATGTAGTAGCACCTGTTTCAGCTCCCATGTTAGTTATCGTGGCTCTTTCACTTACACTTAAGGATTTAACACCGGGACCACAATATTCGAGGGCTTTTCCCACTCCGCCTTTAACCGAAATACGCCGCAAGACCTCTAATATTACGTCCTTTGCAGATACAAAAGGAGAAAGCTCTCCCGTTAGATAAACTCTTATAATTTTTGGCATTATAACAGAAAAAGGCTCGCCCGCCATTGCCATAGCTACATCCAAACCACCGGCACCAATAGCAAGCATGCCGATACCGCCTGCTGTAGGGGTATGAGAGTCACTGCCAAGGAGAGTCCTTCCCGGAACTGCAAAACGCTCAAGATGAACATGATGACAAATACCATTACCAGGCCTTGAAAACATTAGCCCGTATTTAGCAGCCATATCCTGCAAAAACCTGTGGTCATCTGGGTTTTTAAAATCTTCTTGAATCATGTTGTGATCAACATAAGCTACGGACAATTCCGTTTTCACACGTTTAACTCCTGTGGCTTCAAGCTCCAACATGGCCATAGTTCCTGTGGCATCGTGAATCAATGTCTGATCTATCTTAATAGCCACAGAAGATCCCTTGGTCATATCCCCTTTGATTAAATGTTGTTTTATTATCTTTTCAGTTATAGTTAAACCCATCATAAGTACCCCCGTATCATTGTTAAGGTTAATGCTAGCTTAATTTGCGCTTTTTGTCGAAACACGTCGCATCTTTATATTTTTTGAAAATATAGGCCACATTACCGAAAGCAAAGTTAGTATGATAAGGGCTATACTTATGCCCGATCTAAAGAAAATCTTCAAACTTCCATCAGAAAGCATTAATGACTGACGGAATGAATTTTCCATGGAAGATCCTAAAACAACCGACAACACCATTGGAGCAATGGGGACTTTATATCGTCTCATGAAGTATCCAACAAATCCAAAAATAAGGAGCATATAAAAATCTACAACCGAAAAGTTTATAGTGTATACCCCAAAAAAAGCAATTACTACTATAAGGGGATAAAGTAGACGTCCAGGCACTGATAATAACCTGACCAATAGCCCTGCCAGTGGAAGATTAATTATTATGCAAATCAGATTCCCTACAAATAAACTTGCTATTACTCCCCATGCAATTTCCGGACGCTGCTCAAAAAGGAGAGGCCCGGGCTGTAAGCCGTAAATCATGAGGGCTCCTAGCATAACTGCAGTAGTTCCTGAGCCGGGAACTCCCAATGTCAACATGGGTATCATTGCCCCGATAGAAGCTGCATTGTTGGCAGCTTCAGGAGCTGCCAACCCTTCTGGCACGCCTGTGCCAAAACTTTCAGGTTCTTTTGACAATCGCTTTTCGTTGCTGTAAGCCATCATCGCTGCAATAGTGCCTCCAGCTCCAGGTAATACACCTATAATGAACCCAACTATAGACTCCCTTAAGATAGGCCATATACACCTGCGCCACTCTTCCAATGTGAACCATATACGACCAAAAGTTGTTTTTAAAGCATATATGCCTGTCTCTTTGATCGTTTCGTAGTTTTTAAATACCTCTCCAATACCATATATTCCTACAATTACCACTACAAAATCAATTCCCGTTTGAAGTTCTGGAATTCCAAAAGTAAAACGCAAAACTCCGGATTGAAGGTCAATGCCTACAGTTGTCACCATGAGACCAAACAACAACGACATAAAACCTTTGACGGGGCTTTCTTCAGTTAAAGATGCCGTAGCAGACAAGGCAAAGACCATCAACACAAAGTACTCGGGCGGTCCAAAACGCAGGGCAAATCTAGCAACGGGCATTGCCAAAAACAGGAAAATAACTGCCGCGATTAAGCCTCCAATGAAAGAAGCAACTGCAGATATGGCCAAAGCAGATTCCGCCTTTCCCTTTAACGTCATAGGATAACCATCAAAACACGAGGCTATAGCGGCACCATCGCCAGGAACGTTTAATAATATCGAACTGCGCGACCCTCCAAACATAGCCCCGTAATAAACGGCTGCCATGGTAATTAACGCGGTTTCCGGCTTCATCGTAAATGTCAAAGGGAGCAATAAAGCTACGCCGGTTGCTGGACCGACTCCAGGTAACATTCCAAGCACTGTTCCAAGAATACATCCTACTGACATAAAAATAATATTAACTGGCTTGGCAACGATCGTTAATCCATATAATAAATTATTAATTGCCTCCAACGTAGTTCACCTCCTTGTTATGGCATAGAGATGTACAAAACTTTTTCAAAGCAATACCAAACGCTCAATGTTAAGCAAACCGTAAGTATGATGTTCAGCAACCAGCCCCTTGTACCATTAACTAAAAATAACATCGCTCCGATAAATATAATTGTAGACGGGATGAAACCTATTCTGTTGAATAAAACGGCGTATACAGATCCTATTGACATTGTCCCTATAATCAGAAACCATGGAACTCGAGCACTGAACTTTTCACTTTTCTTCCTGCGCCGTAAACTTTCAACTAAAAGGATTGCACTACACAGAATCATAAGCACTCCCAAAGACAACGGGAAGTAAATGGGTGCCCACGGATTACCTATAAACGCCTTTGGAAGATTTAAGCTCTGAATAAAATAAGATATTCCTAAAGTAAGACCTGCAATTCCAATAATTACATCAGAGTTCATGCGATATTGCCTCCTTTCGCAAAGAGGACAGCTTTGTTCAAAGCTGTCCTCTTTGGTTGCCTAAAAGTTATTCTCCCTTATAGAAACCAATTGCCTTCAAAACTTCCTTGTATTCTTCATTCGTTTTAGCTAAGAACGCCTTGAACTCTTCTGCAGGTAAAAAACTCTTATCCCAACCATTGGTATTGCATATCTCATCCCACAATTGAGTTTTCTCCAGCTGAGCAAGTTTTTCTTCGAGATACTTTACAGCATAATTCGGCATTTCAGGAGGACCAAATAAACCACGCCAGTTAATAAATTCTGCATCAACGCCGCCTTGACGCAAGGTAGGAACATTCGCGAAAGGCCCCTCATCATATGGCTCTGGCCTTGAAATCGCAAGCACCTTAATGTCACCTGACATCATGGGTCCTTGCGTCTCTGCTAAGCCTGTGCTCAAAAGATCAATGTGTCCTCCCAATAAGGCTGCCAATTGTTGCCCCTCTTGAAAGGCGATATACACAATTTTATCCAAGTCGATTATTCCAGCTGCTTTTGCTGCAATAAGAAATTGAACGTGGTCCATTGATCCTGGTGAGGAAGTGCCACCAACCTTAACGCTTTTGGGATCCTTTTTCAGCGCTTCCATTACTTCGCTAATGGATTGATAGGGAGAATTTTTCGGTACGGCAAAAGCGCCATAATCGCTGATAAGCCTGGCTATAGGAGTAGTATCCTTAAAGGAAAGTTTAGTTTGACCAGTTAAGTTAATGAGCAAAAGTGGTGGAGAATAAACTGCAACAGTATAGGGATCTCCCTTCCGCTGTTGCAAATATGCAAGAGCCACCCCACCGCCCCCTCCTGGCTTATTGATGACCGGCATTGGTACGGGCACTAGCTTTTCCTCCTGCAGAACCCTTGCGACCATTCTGATAGTTGTATCCCATCCGCCGCCCGGACCGGCCGGTGCTATAAATTCGAAGGGTTTGCTGGGATAGTCCTGCTGCGCAATTGCCATCCCGCTTATGAAAAGAACGAACGCCATGATCCCCACGATCCATACCGCTTTCCCTCTCATTGCCATTACCTCCTTCTTGAGTATTTGAAATTAGGGGCCAATGCCCTATGAGACCAAATTACAAGTCTATCGGAATATCTATATCGAAAAGAGGTACATACTGTTGAGCGCCATGCATATCGACCTCTCCTATAGATCCCTGGGGTCGCATGCGAGGTATGGTAATCTTCACAGCATTAGCGGCATCATAAAAGACGAATGTTAAAATATTTTGCGGATCCAGGTTATATAAACTGGCTATAAGCCTTTTGTTGAGAACACCGGAGGCTTTTACCTTTTCGTAGTCTTCCTTGGTTTTAAATATGACATCAAAGGTAAGCTCAAATGGGCCTGCATTTTTGCTTCTAATTACCTTCGCTATGTCTCTGAGTTTGACAGATTTTATATTCATTTCTATACCTCCAAATATCTAATCGGGAAAAGATTTACAGGATCATCGATTTCCATCAGGTGATACACATTAAAAGCACAGACTTCTCCCAAAGAAATTTCAAGAGGTGTAAATGGAAAAGCTATATTTCCTGCAGTACCTATTCGCCCTTCGTAGGGACAATGCAAAAGTTCCGTCCTAGCCCTTGAACATATGGCCGTAGCCAATTCCTGAGTCGGTGCAGCAACCTCGAGAATAATACACAATTCTAGGGGGGTAGCATTCTTTACTGGCTCAAGTTCTGCCATAACTCCATTTTTACCATATACGTGATATATCATTTGATATTGATCGAGGGGTATATCTTTGAAATAATCTTTCACGTCTTTAGCAACTCTTGTCAGTACTTCATCAATATGACCTATTAAGATGGGATCCCTTACTCCTCCGATAAAGATGGAGCGGAAACCAACTTTTTTGGCGCCTTCAAGTTTAACGGCGTACTTATCGGATGCCACAAACTTGCTACCAGAGACCTTAACTCGGCGATCATCAAGTTGCTCAAATCGCGCATCTGATAAATCCAGCACACCGCCAGGACCAGGTAAGAAATAGGGATGGGATTTTTCATACAATGTATGTGCTGCAACAGACGATATAGTGCAGCGTTCTTCTAGGCTACCCGGTTCTAATATGAAATGATCTTCATGTATTACTCCAAGCATCACTTTGCCTGCCGGTTCCGCGCAAAGGGCCCCGCACTCCATAATTTTTCCCATATGCCAAGCAAGTCCCGGATCGAATCCTTCCTTTATCGGCATTGCCGCTATAGCGACCGGATCGTAGGTTCTTCCGGAAACAATAATATCCACATCATTTTCCTTTAATACTTTCAGAAATGGCTCGACTCCCATTTGAGCGACTACAGTGGTGGCTAAATCTATTTCTTCATCTGAAAGAGGGGGAACAGGACCGCATGGGGCAATTTGACCATTTTTTAACTTTTCTTTGATTAGGTTTTTATCGATCTCGCTATATATCGCAGCAATCTTGAAGTGATAATTCCTCTGTCTTGATATTTTCTCAATGATATCCAAAAAAATATCAACCTGAGCGTTGGTACCAGCTCCGCCTGCAGAGCTGATAAAAAGAGGTATTTTCTTTTCGCTTACGGCATCTAAGAGGAGCGATATGTCTTTGGTGTAAGCCTCTTTAGAACAGGTCATGACGCCCATCGCCAACTTGTGAGGTCCACTGTCGGTAGATCCGGAGTCTACGGCTATCGCATGAGGGTTCATGGATAAAGCCCGTTTAAACCACTTGACAGGGAAGCCGTAACCCAACATTCCATTTGGGGCGAGAATGTGAAGCTCTCTCATAATAACCACTTCACCGCCTATCCGTTAATTTCTGAGTATCGCAAATTCTCTCTTCTTTCAAGAACGCTTCTAAAGCACCCCGCAGGTGTCTTTTAACAGCCATTTCAGCTTCTTGTGGATTCCTATTGACCACAGCTCGCAAAATCTCTTCATGTTCTCTCAAGGCTGCCACTTGCCTTTCGTGTTTTGCCATCGAAATAGCACGGAATTGCTCTAAATATTCCATGTAAACCTTCACAAGCTTAATGAGCCTTGGCATTCTAGAAGCCCTCACCAAAATATCGTTAAATTCCTGACACACCGAAAACAGTTTGTCGGACTCCTTGGACTCCGTATATTTTTTCATCTGATCGACCAGCTTAGCTAACCTGCTAATTTCAACAGGAGTTATGCGCTCAACGGCTATAGATACAGCCAGCGATTCAAGGGCAATTCGTATGGAGTAAATCTCAACCACATCCTCTCTCGTGATGCCCCTGACGAAGAGACCTTTCCTTGGAATTCTCCTTAAAAGCCCCTCAGCTTCTAACACACGTAATGCTTCTCTTACTGGGGTGCGGCTCACGTTAAATACTTGAGCTAGTTCGGCCTCAACTATGCGATCTCCCGGTTTCAAGGTCCTATTTAATATGGCTTCTCGTAAACGTTCAAGAACCAGTTCTCTGACAGGACGGAAGTCATTGTATTGTATTGGTTCAATGAATTTAAAGCTCTCCATTTGTTATTATTACCCCCTTAAAAGTTAGCCATTTTTTTAAATTTGAAAATCATGACTACTTTCAAGCGTATGTATACTTGGATCCCGGATCCAAGTATACATACTAAGTATCTTTTGTCAAGCATTTCTTCTCTATAATCTTTAATCTTCAGCGTGAAAATATGACGTAAAAATACAATGATAGCAAGAGCCGTCCAAACTACTTAAAAAGAAGTCTCCTACACCACGACTAAAGGTTATAAACACTGGCAGATGATCCCTCTAAATGGCAATAAATTCGGGGGAAATAAATACTTAGATACCTAAATACTTAGATACCAAGATAGGAAAGCTACTGAGCCAGGGGATATTAAACACGAGCGACAACTGTATGTAGCTTGTGGTTATTTAGTGAATGATTGGGAATTAACCTGAAAGGATATGAGACAAGAAGTACTTCGAGAATGGAAAAAACAGGAACAGAGACAAAAACATAAGCAATATTGTGAAATAGGTGAAGTAGCTCCAGTAATGGCGGGAATTTAACCTCCAGATTTAATCAGGGGGTAATTTGACGGAAATTATGGACTTGACCCAACAAAAAGACACCGTAAATAAAAAGGTATTATACGATAAAGAAGAAGCAAAACATGAGTGCATAATTGAAGTATAAAGTCAGCGTGAAATTTATCTACTGCCATAGGCAGTAAAAAAACATCGCTCTTCTCAAAATTGACGAGAAGAGCGATCCCATAAAAGCCTGGGTTGAACGCTGTCTGTTTGAATGCCGATTTGTTATTATGTTATCACGCAAAATTAAGCTTGTTTGTGCTTTCGTTCACCTTGACTTACTAAATACAAAAACCTCGTAATCGCTCGCAATTTTAGTTATGAATGCTTAAAAAAGAAAATTGCAACAAACGAAAATAAGCCGCCTTTGGTGCTTTCTATGGCCTTTACGAATTTTTTTGTAATTCCTTTATATATGCTTCTTTTGATCTTTTGATGTGTTTTCTAGCCCACTCTTCGGCCTTTCTGGGGTTTTTGGAAACCAATGCATCCAATATTTTTCTATGTTCTAGGGCAGCCTCCGATTTTCTGCCCGGGAATGCATATCCAATACGAGTATAGGCTTTTATACAATCCCTTAAATCCATGAGCAGTTGACATAATTTTTTATTTCCAGAAGCTCGATATAATCTTTCATGAAAAAGCATGTGAAGTTCTTCTAACTTATCGTCGTCATTTACATTGATGCACTGTTCCATATCCTCAACCAAGCTGCCAAAGTAGGCAAGATCATCGGGTGTCGCGTTAGTCGCTGCAAGACTAGCCGCAAGCCCTTCAAGGACCTCACGAACATGGAATGTATCCAATACTTCCTCTGGCGTAGGTTTTGCCACTATCACTGTTTTTCTCGACACTTGAACCGCTAATCCCATCGTTTTCAGGCGCTGTATTGCTTCACGCACTGGCGTGCGTGATACCGCGAGTTTTTCGGCAAGATCGCGTTCAATAAGAGGATCACCCGGTTGTAACTCACCACGATGGATGGCGGTCTTGAGCACAGCAAACACCTTGTCACTTATGTTAGTATCAACTAGTGGTTTTATAACGCTTGCCTTTTCCATGCTTCATCTCCTATTTTCCATAAAATTGCATAATAACATTGCCATTTGGCACATTATATACCAAAAGCCAGCTATAGTCAAAGACAAGCCCTTAAAGTAAAACTAAAAGTCACGATGGGTCATCTTCTATGTACTTTTCTTAAAATAATTTCTAGACATTTCCATTTCATTCACTTGACAATCCTCTTCTTAGAAAATAAACTTAAGTTAGGTCAATCTAATAAAGAGAGGCGATGCAAACAATGAGCCGTTCTGTTTATCTCGACCATTCAGCAACTACGCCAGTCGACCATGATGTACTAGAGGCTATGATGCCTTATTTTACTTCCGATTTCGGAAATCCAAACAGCCTTCACGCATGGGGCAGAAAGGCACGAAAGGCCCTGGATGAAGCAAGAAATCAAGTAGCTCAATTAATAAATGCCGACCCCACGGAAGTAATTTTTACCGGCGGTGGCAGCGAAGCAGACAACCTTGCAATAAAAGGTATAGCTTACGCGCGAAAAGATAGGGGACATCATATCATAACATCTGCCATAGAACACCATGCAGTATTAGATGCATGCAAATGGCTGGGCAAAGAAGGTTTTGATATCACGATTTTACCGGTGGACAAATATGGAATGGTGAGATTGGATGAGCTCGAGAGAGCCATTAGACCTAATACAATTTTAGTCACTATTCAATTCGCGAACAACGAGATAGGTACCATAGAACCGATAGAACAAATAGGAAGTATTTGCCGCGAACAGGGAGTGCTTTTTCACACTGACGCGGTTCAAGCAACGGGGCATCTTCCCATTGACGTAAAAAAACTTCCAGTAGATTTGATGACAATGGCTGCACATAAAATGTATGGCCCTAAAGGCGTAGGTGCGTTGTATGTAAAGAAGGGGGTTAAAATCGCGCCCTTGATTCACGGTGGCGGACAAGAAAGAGGGTTGCGTTCTGGAACTGAAAACACTGCCGGAATTGTCGGATTCGGCAAAGCCGCGGTTTTAGCCGCAAAAAGGCTCGCGAACAATGAAAACGAGAACGAAAAACGTCTTCGCGATCGTTTAATAGACGGCATCCTTGAGCGCATCGATGATGTTATCTTGACGGGTCATCGCACTGAGCGCCTTCCCTTTCATACAAGTTTCTGCTTTCACTACATTGAAGGAGAATCCATGCTTTTGCGCCTTGATGCATTGGGAATAGGAGCAAGCAGTGGTTCTGCCTGTACGTCAGGAAGCTTGGAACCTAGTCATGTGCTCCTTGCCATAGGATTGCCACATGAGATTGCTCATGGGTCCTTAAGGCTGACTTTAGGAAAAGATACAAGTGATGAAGATATAGATTACGTTTTGGAAAACCTACCGAAAGTGGTAGAGTCTTTAAGAGCCATGTCTCCTCTTGGCAAAAGGGGGTAGTAAATGTGTATTCTCAAAAAGTAATAGATCTTTTTATGAACCCTAAAAATGTCGGACGCATAGATGATGCGGATGGAGTTGGCGAAGTCGGCAATCCCGTCTGCGGGGATGTCATGAAAATATATTTAAAAATAGAAAATGATCGCATTGTGGACGTCAAATTTGAGACCTTCGGCTGCGCCGCTGCCATTGCAACAAGCTCGATGGTAACCGAGATGGTCAAGGGCAAGACGCTAGACGAAGCACTTAAAGTCACCAACAAAGACGTAGCCGAGGCACTGGATGGGCTTCCACCTCAAAAACTACACTGCTCTTTGTTGGCCGAGGAAGGAATCAAGGCAGCCATAGAGGATTATTTGGCCAAAAAGGGCAACGCCAAGCAGGAAGAAAGCGAAGCGAAACAATGTGCGAAGGCGTAGTGTGGGCGGTATGCTTTTCTAAGAAAAAGGGCACCGTCAAGGAAGACGTTGGCGAGGCCTTGCTCGTCGAAGGCCTTGGCTTGGCAGGTGATGCCCATGCAGGCTTCATGCACAGGCAGGTAAGCTTGCTCGCCCTTGAGGACATAGAAGAAATGCAAGAAAAACTCCTCGATCTTAAAGCAGGGAGTTTTGCCGAAAACATCACGGTAAAAGGCTTTAATACGGAAAGTTTATCTGTCGGAGATAAGTTGCAAGTAGGTGAAGCTTTGCTTGAGGTGACACAAATCGGCAAAAAATGTCACAGCAAGTGTGAGATCTACAGGATAACCGGCGACTGCATCATGCCAAAGAAGGGCATATTTTGCGCTGTCACCAAGGGCGGTAAGGTAAAGAAAGGAGATAAGGTTAAGAAACTTCCAACGAAGGATAAATAGAATAGAAAGGAAACAGGCCCTCATATAAAAGAGGGCCTGTTTCTGCTAATCCAACTTAACTACACCTTACGACAGAGCTGCTATTTCGATCTCTATTGCCTTGACCTTCTGATCAACGAAATTCTGGATTTTTTCGATATGTTCAGGTTTTAAGTGCTTGAACCTTCCCTGCAGCTTAATGAATTCTTCAACGGGTTTGCGCTCCTTAGGCATGTAGGACATTTTATACTTGCCATCTTCAAGCTCATATAGTTGAAACATGCCCGTATCCAAAGCAAGCTTTGCCATTTCAATGGTTTTATTTGAAGGGAACTGCCATCCCTTGGGGCAAGGAGCTTGGATGTGCAAATAAGCCGGACCCTCTGCATTAAGGCCTTTTCTAACCTTATTGAAAAGATCCACCGGGAAAGCGGGAGAGGCCGTGGCCAAATATTTAAGCTCCGGATGCCCATGAGCTATCATCTGGGCATTGTCCTTCGGCCATAGCCTTTTGCCTTCCGGTACCGCAGGGCCCGAGGGAGTAAACGTAGTAACCGCTCCCCAAGGGGTTGTAGGTGAAGTCTGAATGCCCGTATTAGCATAAGATTCATTGTCATAGCATATGTAAAGCACATCATGTCCGCGGTAAATCATGCCCGAAAGAGCTTGTAATCCAATATCGGTAGAGCCTCCATCCCCAGCCATGACTATCGCATGCGGACGCTCACCTGTGTATTTGCCCTTTCTCATCATGGCCTTATAGGCTGCTTCTATGCCCGAAGCTACTCCTCCGCCATTTGTAATTTGGGCATGGATCCAAGGCACCGCCCAAGGACCGCAACCGTAGCTTGTGTTTGCAACGTACATACAACCGGTAGGCCCCACGAAGATGGTATTTGGACCCGCAGCCTTCGCCACTAATCTATATACCAACGCAGGACCACACCCTGCACACGTCCTATGTCCGGGAACGTAGTATTCTTCCTTAGGCATATCACGAAGCGTTTTTACAGTCTCCAACATCACCTTCACCTCCTTTAAAGCTCGTACGGGAGCCAGTAAGAATCTCTTTCGACCTTGCCAGTTTTTGCAATTTCTTTTAGCTTAGCGTACATCTTATAGAACTCTTCCATGGTAATGACTTCACCGCCAAGCCCCCCGACAAAGCCAACCGTCTTTGTTTTATCTCCCAATCCGTATAAGGCCGTCCTGGCTTCACTCAGCAATACTCCTCCGTCGCCTGCAATGCCATAGTTAACGGAGTTATCCACCGCGCCCACGGCTTTGAACCTGGATAAAACATCTCGTACAATTTCCGTCGGGAAAGGCCTGAGGGTGCGCAGTTGCACTACGCCCACCTTTTCTCCGTGATTTCGAAGTTTTAGTGCAACGTTTCTGGCTGTAACTGAATGAGCTCCCTGAATGAAAATGACAACTTCAGCGTCATCGGTCATATATTCTTCGACAAAAGGACTGTACTTGCGACCAAATATTTCTCCGAATTCTTTGTAAGCTTCTGCTATTACTTTTCTGGCTTCTTGGATGGCTATGTACCGTTGATATTGAAGAGGCGGTCCCATCTCAGGTTCTATCTGAGCGCCTATTATCATAGGATCGGAAATATTGAGCGAATGTTTGTTCTTATAGGGTGGCAAAAATTCTTTTACTTGACCTTCGTCTGGGATTTCCACTTCACCGGCGATATGGGAGACAAAGTAACCATCCTGACAAGCATACTGAGGGAGCAACACTCTGGGATCTTCGCCAATTCGGTAATACAATAACGTCAAATCAAGAGCCTCTTGGGGAGTAGCCGCCCATCCCTGGATCCAACATTGATCTCGGCATGATTCGGCCTCTGTATGCTCAGAACCAAAGTCCCCGGGAGGATCAAGCGTCCTATCTGCAATCGCCATATGAACAGGCAGCCTTGTTCCTGAAATGGGAGAATACACCTCCATGGCATATGTTACTCCCACTCCGGAGCTTCCAGTAAATGTCCTCGCACCAGCAGCCGATGCTCCATACACTATGCTGAGCTGTGCGTGTTCGCCATCAGCATGGATAAACTCGGCGTCCAACTCTCCATCAGCCACCATCCTTGCCAATTCAGACATTATACCCGTATAGGGCCTTATAGGAAACGAAGTAATCACGTCTACATCTGCAAGCCTTACGGCTTCGGCAGTGGCTACAACTCCAGATATAAGCCTCTTTTTTCCCATGGATCTCACCTCCTAATCCTCAAAATCCAGTTCTGGGACCATGGTTATTGCCTTAGTTGGACATACTTCCGCGCAAATGCCACATCCCTTGCAATATTTCAAATTAGTGAAATCCGCAGCCTCAGGTGTCTTGTAAACCACAACTGAATCGGGGCAATTTACCCAACATAGCAAGCAGTTAGTACAACGTTCTTTAGACCATACAGGACGTTCGCTCCTCCAATTACCCGTAATTCTCTTTTCGTTTTCCTTATCAACAGAAGGAACAGTGCCCGCAAAAGGAAGGTCCTCTGGTCCCAATGGCTTCTTAGGAGCCGGTTTAAACTCTGGGAATGTCGTATTTACTGTCACTAAGCGAACTTCATCATAACCATATCGGCAAGCTTCCTCGTTTTGAACCGAGGAAAGCACGTTCTCTGGCTTAACGATGGATTTTGCCTTCACAACGGCCCCGGCCAAAACGGCTCCAACGCCAACGCCTATGCCTGACGCATCAGTTGCGCCTTCGGCTCCAGAAAGTGTTTGCACGTGTCCGGCAACTTCAGTCGCATCGATGCACCCGATCGTTCCAAGATAGGTCGTGTCCTTTAAAAACTTCAAAATGTATTCCGGGTCTCTTTTTGTGTTGACTATTAACACACCACCCGGCTTCATACCTTGCAATACGTCGTTTCCCTTTACTAGAGCCTCATTAGTCAATACCACGACATCAGGGTGTTCATTTTCGTATACGTATTTGCTTAGCAGCGGCTCATCACTAATCCTGGCGTATGCGCGAACAGGGACGCCAACTCTATCGGGAAGATCGACGTAGTTTTCCCATGCTTGAACGTATTTACCTTCTTTAGATCCAGCATTAGCAAGCGCGAAAACGACATCCCTTGCGTCCTTATTCTCGATAACGCCTCGAGCCCAAGTTGTAATTTGAATAAGGCTCGGTTCCTCAAACAACTTCTTGACATCGAGATTCATTAAATTGCACCTCCCGTCTAAAATCAATCTCTTTCAAGACAGCCAATACCTCCTTATTTGTCAGGACCCCACCTCCTCTGTTTAGGATCTTTTTGGAAAGAACCCTATGACAAGCTTTTTCGATGATAGCTTTTAAGTCAGCGCCAGTCAGGCCTTCCGTAACCTCTGCCAAATACTCAATCGATACCTCGTGGTTGGGCAGATCTTTAAGAATGATTTCTAAAATTTCTTTTCTCTCTTCAATGGTAGGGATATTGAAGGTAAACATCTTGGTTAATCTGTTAGAAGAAATAAGAGATTGGTCAATTCCTTTAAGGGAGTTAGCTATCGCAATGATCACATTATTCACTTCTTTATTTGCATCAAGTTCCATAATTAGCTGATTAGTGAATCTCTCTCCAAGGGTTTGAACAGTACCATCTATTCGATCGAAAAGTAGCACACAAGGAGAAACTCTTTTAGCCAGCTTAAATACGTCACTTATGGACTGTTCAATGCCGATTTTGTGGGATATTAGCATGGGAGGGGTTATGTGTATGAGGTTAAGACCTGCTTCTTTAGCAATGGCGTTTGCCATCAATGACTTGCCAACTCCTGAAGGACCTAAGAAAAATATAAATCTGGCCTTTTTTAAACCATAACTTTCATATTCCTCGCTATGTTGCAGCGGTATTTTGACAAGCTCTAAAAGATTTTTTTTGATATCGTTTAAACCGCCTATATCTTCGAATCCGACTGAAGGGACTTCCACGACCATTTCCCTAAGGGCAGAGGGTTCAATTGCCTTTAAAGCGTTTTCAAAGTCTTCTTTAGTGACAATAACATCTCCAACTTCATGTCTGTCCATATAACGCCCGAGGGCGCGCATGCCTGCTTCTTTGCAAAGCTGGGCAAGATCAGCTCCTGTATACCCATGTGTCAGATACGCAATTTTTTTGAGATCGACGTCGGGTGCCAGGCTCATCCCTCTTGTGTGGATCTTTAGTATCTCTTCTCTTCCTCGTGTGCCGGGAACCCCGATAAAGATTTCCCTGTCAAATCGGCCCGGCCTTCGTAAAGCGGGATCCAACAACTCGGGCATGTTTGAAGCACCTATAACTATTACGTCACCTCGTGATTTTAGGCCATCCATCAAGGAAAGTAGCTGCGCCACAACCCTTTTTTCGACGTCACCGACAACTTCTGAGCGCTTTGGTGCAACTGCGTCCAACTCATCGATGAAGATTATCGCCGGCGAGTTCTTTCTGGCCTCCTCGAAAATCTCTCTTAACCTGGCTTCACTTTCTCCATAATACTTGCTCATGATTTCAGGGCCATTAATTGCTATAAAATAAGCCCTGGAATCGGACGCAACGGCACGAGCTATCAAGGTTTTGCCCGTGCCAGGAGGCCCGTAGAGTAAAATACCCTTGGGCGGTTCAATACCAACTTTTCTAAAAAGATCAGGACGTGTAAGCGGAAGTTCAACAAGCTCTCTTACCTTTTTAACTTCCTCATCCAAGCCTCCTATATCTTCGTAGCTCACGCTATCTCTTTTAGAATCCAAAGTCTGATCTACCAAAATGATGGCGGTGTCTTTTGTAACAAGTCCTATCTCCCCTGGAGGCGCCATACCTTGTACCCTCAGGGCTATAGCACTTCCACCATAAAGCACGACCGGGACTTTATTTGAAATAATGACAGCCCGGCCTAACAAGTGCCTTTTAAGTTCCTCTTGTGAAGGTATTTCATCAGGAGCAAGCCCTCCTCTATCCAACATAACCGTCTTCAAGGGAGTGGGTTCTACTTTTTCTACTTCAACTGGATCTCCAATGCTGACCCCCAAATTCTCTCGAGCTATGTTGTCAACTTGAATCAAACGGGCTCCTCGAAAATTTGTCGGGCAAGGAAAAACCTTTAAAGCTACTTGCGATTTTCCTTTAATCAAGAGGAAATCTCCAGTTTGGACTCCAAGGTTTTTCATATCCTTGGGATCCATTCTTACTATGTCTTTTCCCTTATCTTCTGGCAAGCCCTCTGCAACATAAAAGTGGTATTTATTCACCTTTCTATCCCTTCCTGCATCTTCTTGTATCCTTTTCACGCATTTGGAATACGGTATGCCAATCCTTGTTCAAAGATAACTCATTTTTTCATTCGCGTCAAGTGCAATATGGATATTGAGATTACCCTTTAAAAATGGGAATCAACATTGATATGACAAGAACGAGATATCCAATCACTTCTAAGGCAACATTCTCCTTAATGACTGCCGGATACAGCAAAAGAGGAGGTGCAATAAGCATTCCAAGAAGCGCGAATCCCAGTAACACCGGACTGGACTTTTTGCCGCTCATTATAAATCTCCCTCCATTTATATCCTAATAAACGTGCCTGCATAATATAAACAACATGACCCAACCCACAATTCCTAGGATCAGCGCTAAGGTAACGCAATATCTTAACGTTTTACCTATGACTTCCCCTTCGCGTCCGGTTAGCCCAACCGTCGAGGTGCCCACTATAACTTTAGATGGAGCCAACATGCTGCCTATGGAACCGCCTGCAGTTTGGGCAGCGGCACTAATTAACGTACTAATGCCAAGGATATTTGCGACTTGCACCTGAAAGGCTCCAAACATCACGTTGGAATTGGTGTTACTTCCTGTCATAAATGCTCCAAGTACCCCGACTAAAGGAATAAAGATAGGATATATAGAACCCAATGCATCAGCTACACCCTTTGCCAACATGTAAGTCATACCAGATTCGACCATTATAAAAGCCATAAGTACCATAGAAGTTGTAGCAATACTGGAGTTAACCCCTCCTTTTACAACTTTGGATAGAAGTTTCTTCAACATACCTGCTTTCCAAATACCTTTAGCACGATATATTAGTATGCCAATAAAAGATGCATAGAAAAGAAACGCACCTGCATGAGAAAAAATACCGACACTTGTAGAAGATCCAGCCGGCGTAACCCAACCAAGTCCTGTGGAGTATTCCCCGAATTTAAGTTTGAGAACTAATAGATTTTTTAGCCAATCCTCAACACCGGGCACAAACTTGACAAATAAAACAATGATGATCAGGGAATAATACGGAGCAAAGGCGAGGTTAAAGGGCATCTTTTTTTCCACTACCTTACCCTTTGCAGTTACGGGATTTGAAGTTAAGTGACCTGCAGAGGCCGAAGCTTCTACCGCGGCCTCGGTGTTGTATACCTTAACCCTTGATAAGACAGCGGTAACAACCATTCCAATGATCCCGGACAAAAAAGTGGCCAACGTTGGTTCCCATTGGGCTATAAACCAAAGCGAGATAGACATTGATAGGGAAACTACGAGTGTAGGTACAATTCCTTGGCGCAAAGCTTTTGTGCCCCCGTAAGCATGCACCGCGAACATTCCGCAAAATATTCCTGCTAAAGCGATAAAAAATCCGCACCAAGGAGCCAAGTCAGCTGCAGACAACCCCGTAGCCTGCTGCAAACTTGCGAAAGAAGCAGCCATATCACCGAAAGTAACTGCCCAAGCATGCCCGATTAACGCTACAGCTACGGCAGTGACGGGGTCAAATCCCATACCGATTAACAAAGGCGCCCCCACAGCTACAGGAACGCCAAACCCCGCAACTCCCTGTAAAAAGGTGACAAAGGCAAAACCGATCATTAAAAGCTGCAATATCTTGTTCTTCGTCATTGCCATAAAGGTGGCGCCAATGCTTTCTATTCCACCAGTTATATCTACAACATTATAAAGTAGTAAAGCACCCCATACAATGTACAATACGTAAAATGCCATTACAAAACCTTTTGCATTTGAATTGGCCAACAAATGAAAGTTTGCCTTAAATACCAGAACGGCAACCGCGAGTGCAACAAAAAAACCTATCGGTCCCGCTTTTGAAGCACTCCATTTAAACCCCACCATCAAGATAAGAATGGCCAATATGGGAAGAGACGCACAAATCCACATAAAAAAATTTACTTGCATCTGTTAACCCCCTCTCCTCAGTGGACTTTAAAGGCAATGATTGGAATACCATATACTGCATTCCTATTAGTTATATGATTAACACAATTGATCTCTTATGTCAAGAAGCTAATAAGAAATTAAAATAAAATAAACATGTGAGAACGCTTTGCACCATATCGTATATATCTCGTTAATTTAGCTTTCTTAAAATGATTATCAACTGGCATATCGATATAGGGGGGTTTTAAAGGGAAATCAAAAAAATAAGAGGGTGCTGGAAAACACCCTCAATCCATTGAACTCATTTGCTTTATGTCCTATTACGTTCTACTTTCTAATTTTGCTTTCAATACGTTGTTTCTAATTTTTTCTACTAAATCGTCTTTCGGTGGATTGGGCAAGCTCTTGATGAACTCCTCCACCGTCATCAGCTTAATGCCGATGTTTTTCATATCATTGAGATTTGCTTCATGAACCTCTGGACTGCTGGCTCCCGTCCCATCGGTAAGGACGATAACTTCGTAATCCAGGGAGTTAGCGTCCCAGACTGTACCCCTGATGCAATTAGGCGTTTGAACTCCCGTAACGACGACCTGATCCACGCCAAGGCGCTTTAAAAGATTGTCTAGTTCGGTCTGAAAGAAAGCGCTCCATCGCTTCTTGCAAATTAGGTATTCGCCTTCTATGGGTTTAAGCTCATCGACAATTTCTCCACCCTTCGTCCCTTCGATCAAGGCCCCACCGACCTGCACGAACTTATCGTATCTGGTGATTTCAACGTCGCTTCCGTCGGGCCGATAATAGCGGAATACGTGTACAACGTACAGCCCGTGTTTTCGGCAAGCTTGCAAGGCTTCACGTATCTTTTTTGCCACCTCCATCGCGCCTTTCACTTCAAAGGGCGCCCCTGGCAAACAAAAATCATTTTGCATGTCGATAATTAAAAAAGCAGTATGACCCATTCTCAATCAAGCTCCTTTCTTTTAGGTAAAGGCTTATAAGACACGGCACAAATGAACCCACCATCGATCCTGCCCTGCCTTTGAGCTTTTTCTTCCAGTACCAGTGCCTCTTCCACATTCTCGAAATTAAAATCCGGAGGAACGAATAAAACCGCCTTGCCCTGAACGTTTTCACCAGGCATGGCAGCAATAAGTTCATCTAACGTTCGAAAGTGGGCATGTCTAAAGACACTTTCAGAATCTTTCTTGGCCTTTTCCTCGTAATACATGCTCCAGGCGCTTCCTCCTCCAATAAGACCGATTACCATGCGACCGCCCGGTTTTAGCACGCGATAAATTTCTAATAGAGTTTTCTTTAAATCAGAGGCGAATTCTAGGGCCGAAAGAGAAACTACTGCATCGAAGGTCTCATCCTCGAAGGGCAGGTTGTTCGCATCGGCACGGCAAAAGCTTATGCAGAGATTTTCCTTGGCAGCCTTCTCGCGCGCTTTAACCAGCATGGCTTCCGAAATATCGACACCTGTAACTTTGGCTCCCAATTTGGCTAATTCCAAAGAAAGATTTCCCGTTCCACACCCTATGTCTAAGATCTTCATCCCCGGTTGGGGCTTTAAAAATTCGTATATGACCTCTTTCTCGATCTTATCTACCAGCCTACCTTTTGGCGTCTTGTACCAATCGTCATAGGTTTCCGCCATTTGAACGTCAAAAATATCGGACAATTTACATCACCCCCCTTTTCGAATATTAGTTTATACTAATTAAAATATACCATGCGAGGTGATTTTTATGTGGTTTGATCCTTATTCACATAAATATCCGTCACGGCGAAACCTCGTATTCGCCAAAAAAGGGGCGGTCGCAACTGGACAGCCTTTAGCAGCTGAGGCTGGACTTGAGATCTTAAAGAAAGGCGGGAATGCCGTAGACGCTGCAGTAGCTACAGCCGCATGTCTGACCGTCGTAGAACCGGCTTCTAATGGCATAGGCGGGGATGCTTTTTGTATAGTTTGCATTGACAATAAATTATACGGCCTAAATTCCAGCGGCCCTGCGTCAAAGAACATTTCTATCGAAAAACTAAAAAGCGAGGGATATGATGAAATCCCTCCCATCGGTTGGCCCGCCGTTACCGTCCCCGGTGTTCCAGCAGCCTGGGCCACCCTAGTAAAGCGCTTCGGCAAATTGCCTTTAAACGAAGTTTTAAAACCAGCCATTCAATATGCTAGGGAAGGTTATCCCCTTTCCCCGGAATTGACGAAAAACTGGAAAAGACGTTTTGAGTGGTATCAAGAGGTCGCAAAAGATGATGTATTTCAGCACTGGTTTGAGACCTTTGCGCCCCTTGGACGAGCTCCCCTTCCCGGAGAGATTTGGAGATGTGAAGCAATGGCAAATACCCTACAAGAAATAGGAGATACTTGGGCGGATTCATTTTATAAGGGTTTGCTGGCGGAAAAAATCGTGCGTTTCTCTCGCCAAACCGGCGGTTATTTTGATTTAAGCGACTTTGAATCCTTCGAGCCCGAATGGGTAGAGCCACTGCACATTAACTACAGGGGGATAGATGTATGGGAACTTCCTCCTAACGGACAGGGACTTGTAGCCTTAATTGCCCTCAACATACTAAAAGGATACGAAATGATCTACAAAGAGGATCCCAGATCTTATCACCTTCAAATAGAGGCCATTAAGCTGGCCTTTGCCGATGGTTTGTCACTAATAGGAGACCCCAGTTATTCTCATATACCTATAACTAAGCTATTATCCGAAGACTACGGCCAAAAAAGGAGAACTGAAATAAGCGAAAAAGCTAAGATTTATGGTCCAGGTATCGTCCCAGAAAGCAATACAGTGTACCTCGCTACAGCCGACGAGGAAGGCAACATGGTTTCTTACATTCAAAGCAACTACATGGGATTTGGGTCTGGTCTTGTAGTGCCGGGCACCGGAATTGCATTACACAATAGAGGGCATTGCTTCGTTTTAGACCCTAAACACCCTAACGCCCTTGCCCCCCGAAAGCGCCCTTATCATACGATCATTCCGGGATTTTTAACAAAAAACGGATCGCCCATCGGGCCCTTTGGAATCATGGGAGGATACATGCAACCTCAAGCTCATGTGCAAGTTCTGGCAAATTTACTGGATTTCCATCTTAACCCTCAAGAGGCATTGGATGCACCGCGCTGGCAGTGGATCAAAGACAACGTGGTATCGATAGAATACGGAACACCCGAAAACATTCCGGCGGCTTTGTCCAGAATAGGACACGACGTGAAAGTGGAGTTGGAGCACCACTCCTTCGGTAGAGGTCAAATAATATGGAAGACAGAGCACGGGACTTATTGCTGTGCTACAGAACCTCGAACTGACGGACACATTGCCGTTTGGTAACTAAACCTTTCAGGTACAAGAAGGAGGGACTGCTTTGAGAAGGAAAGATCGCGAAATAACCGATGCAAAACAAATTGAAGAAATCTTAAAAGAGGGGAAAGTTTGCTATTTGGCTCTTTGCAAAGAAAACGAACCCTATGTGGTGCCCATGCATTACGCATGGCAAAGCGGATATCTTTATCTTCATTCTGCTCGAGAGGGGAAAAAGGTGGAATTTGCCAAACAAAACCCTCAGGTTTCATTTTGCATAGTTCCACAATGGGAAATAATAGAGGGATCGAGATCATGTGATTGGACAACTCATTATCGCAGCGTTATGGGATCGGGTGTCGTGGAATTCGTCGAAGATGTAGCCGAAAAAACAAAGGCTCTTGAAACCTTCATGGGACACTACACTTCCGAGCGATTTGAATTTTCCAAGGCCATGTTGGATCGCGTATTGGTCTGGAAAATTAAGGTCGACGAGCTAACAGGAAAGAAAAATCCTTAAGTTCCTTAAGTAAGGGCTAGAAATATGAATTTAAAAGACGAGGCCAATGAAAGCCATTCTTTGGCCTCGTCTCTGTATTTCTTAAATGCGATTATTCAATGATTTTACGCACTTTAACCTTTGATGACCGCTAGAGGACGTACTCGGGCAATTTTTCTGCTTATTCCCGCTTTTTCAACGACATCTACAACGCGCGATACGTCCTTATAAGCCTCTGGAATTTCTTCTCTTACAGTCCTTATTTGTTCGGCCATAACTTTTATGCCCTTTTCTTCAAGCCTTTTTAAAACAGTATCCGCTTGTTCGTCTTTCATGGCGGACCTTCTGCTCATCACCCTTCCTGCGCCATGGCATGTTGAAGCAAAACACTCTTCCATTCCCCTCTTTGTTCCAACCAGGATATAGCTTTCCGTGCCCATACTGCCCGGTATTATCACCGGTTGTCCAACTTGACGAAACTTTTCAGGTAAAGACGGATGTCCAGGAGGGAATGCTCTGGTTGCGCCCTTTCTGTGAACACACACGTCCATGAGCTTGCCGTCAACTTCATGTTTTTCGATATGGGCTATATTGTGACTAACATCGTAAAGAAGCTTCAAGTCAGTTTTTGGGAAAAACCTGCTAAATACATCCCTTACAAGTTGGCCTATTACCTCTCTATTGGCCAAGCCATAATTTGCTGCAGCCTGCATGGCACCTAAGTAGCTTTTCGCCTCTTCTGATTTTAAAGGTGCACAGCATAATTGTCGATCGGGAACGCTTATGCCGTACTTGTTCATTGCCCTAAGCATGACCTTTATGTAATCATCGCATACCTGGTGTCCCAGCCCTCGGCTGCCACAGTGAATCATCACCGTGACTTGTCCCAAATTTAAGCCGAGTTGCCTTGCTACATTTTCATCATAAACTTCATCTATAACCTGGATCTCAAGGAAGTGGTTACCGCTACCCAAAGTACCTAGTTGAGGCTTGCCTCTTTCCAGTGCCTTCCTTGAGACGGCACTTGGATCAGCGTGAGGAAGCTTGCCTCCATCTTCTATGCATTCAAGGTCCTCCCGTTCGCCGTATCCTTTTTTAACGGCCCATGCAGCCCCATGCTTTAGCACTTCTAACAGCTCGGCCTCGCTTATTTTCAAGGCTCCCTTGGAACCTACACCGCAGGGCACCTTGGAAAATATCGCAGCCGCTAACTCGTCTATGCGGGATGCCACTTCATCCTCATCTAAAAAAGTCAACATCACCCTAACGCCGCAGGATATGTCGTAACCAACCCCTCCAGGGGAAATGATTCCCTCTTCCATAGAAAAGGCTGCAACTCCACCTATAGGAAACCCGTATCCCCAGTGAATGTCTGGCATAGCGTAGCTGTGCTTTAAAATTCCGGGCAAGCATGCCACGTTTGCAACTTGCTCCAAAGCTCCTTCCTCTTCCAAACCCTGGATTATGTAGGAGTCTCCGTATATGAGCCCTGTGACTCTCATCCCGGCCTTGAAATCCTTTTCCAACATCCACCTGACGTGATCCAATCTCTTTAACGCCATAGTGGAAACACCTCCTTTTTACAGGTCGAGATACACTCTAAATTTCCATATTGGTTCACTCTTGATCTCGGCACCTCCGTAAGTCACGGCCTTAACTGCCCTTACGGGGCGAGGCGCATCTTGCAGTGTTCCCCTCGCAAGAAGCTTAACACCCTGCAAGTCAATTTCTACATTCTCGGGCAAAAATATCTTCCCTTTAACCTCATATATAAAAAGAAGTTCATTCAGCCAAGACACGAAAAGCTCGAGTAGATCGATGCAATCAAGTTCTACAACGTATTCTTCGCCAGACTGTGACTTTGAAGTTTCCAAAAATTCGCCGAATATAAAAGAATACAGCGCCTTGGCCGATTCCGTTATCAGACTCTCGGCGTCTGAAGCTTTTATTTCTAAGCCGGCATCCGCAGTATGAGGCAACTCCACCCACGGCATTTATAACATCACTTCCTCCAGTCCTTCATTCTTCAATTTTTGCAAAGAAGGGTAATGAGTCATGTCCAAATGCACCGGCGTAATCGAAACATAGCCATTTGCCACTGCCCAAACGTCGGTACCCTCAATGAGTTGATCTGCCGGTTTGCCTGCTATCCAATAATAGACTCTGCCATGCGGGTCTCGTAATTTACTGACCTTTCCCTCGTATATTCTAAGGCCTTTTTTAGTGACCTTAAGCCCAGAAATGGCTTTTGCATCTTTATTCGGAATATTGACGTTTAAAAGCAACCCTTTACCCAAGGGATGACTTTGAAGCCACTGGATTAATTTCAGCGAAACCATACCAGCGGTACTGAAATTAGCGCTTTCTTCGTCTTCACAGTCCAGAGAAAAGGCTATAGAAGGGCGTCCGAGCACTACCCCTTCCATAGCAGCTGCAACAGTCCCGGAATATGTTAGATCATCGCCCAAATTTGGACCAATGTTTATTCCCGAACATACAAGTTCTACGGAAGGATCTAACTCTTCGAGTCCGAGCACTACGCTGTCAGCAGGCGTCCCATTGCAAGCGTAAACAACAATTCCTGACGGATAGGGACCATTGCTCACTTGCCACAATCTCAAGGGACGATGCAAGGTTAGGGCGTGCCCTCCGCTGCTATGCTGTCTCTCGGGAGCTACGACGATGACCTCATGCCCTCCACTTTGCAAAAAGGTGGCTAAAACTATTATCCCACGGGAGAGAACACCATCATCATTGGTGACTAATATTCTCATATTAAACCTCTTATAAAAATAAGTTTCAATTTATTATAACATGATCCGAAATATAGCCATGATCACGGGCGTCATAATCGCTTGAATAACGCCCAGCATAACTAAAACCAGTATTATCAAAACGCCGTACCGTTCAAGATAAAGATAAACCTTCATTGCCTTAGGGGGCAAAAAGACGTAAAGGATCCTTGAGCCATCAAGGGGTGGTATGGGAAGCAAATTAAATACCGCTAGCCCTACGTTGATCATGATCATGAGTAATATAAATCTTGAAAGGGCAAAATTCCTAAAAAATATGGCGGGAAACAACCTGACGATCAAGGCACAAACGATAGCCGTGATTAAGTTGCCAGCAGCACCGGCAAGCGAGACAAGGGCAAGATCTCTTCTTGGGTTTTTAAAGTTCCTAGTGCTGATGGGTACGGGCTTTGCCCAACCAAATCGAAATATGAGAAGCATGAGCGCTCCGATGGGGTCTAAGTGCGCTAAAGGGTTCAAAGTGAGACGCCCCGATTTCAAGGGGGTATCATCGCCCAATTTATAGGCCACATAACCGTGGCAATATTCGTGAAAAGTGATGGCCCACAATACGGCCGGCAAGCTCAACAGAAGATCTACCCAGTTTGGAAATCCCATCATATCTTTACCCTTTCTTTAAAGCATACAACGGATAGCGCTTTTTCACCCATTTGATTTCGTCCTCCCTAGTTTCAACTTCCCCTCTAAGTCGAGCCCGTAAAAGCTCGTCTAGTATCTTTCCAATTATGGGACCTCTGGGATAGCCTAACTCTACCAAATCTCTTCCCATAAGTATAGGATGTACTCTGTGAAGCCGCGTCAGAAACAGCAAAATTCTCCTCCTAACGCGCCATTGTTCCGTAGCTGCAGCCCAGAAAAGTGCAGTCACATAAGGTACATCTGCCAAGAAAAGATAAATCTCATCGTGGCTTCTCATGCCCCGTCCTCCAATGGCGTTTTCCGCGGTTCCAAGATCATCTAAAGCCTTTTCTATAATCTCTCTGTCCAATTTGGACAAATGAAGTTTATCAAGCGTCGCGTTTTGCACCCATTCTACCGATGAAAAAATTATCGCCGCCAGAAAGGCCAACCAAACCTTTTCTTCCATATGGGGCAAATCGTAGCGAAGGCGGCGCATAAAGAAAGACAATCTGCGGACAATTCGAAGGCAATTGCGATCTATCTTAATCCCAGGGAACAAAGCTTCAAAGATCCCAAGTCGTACCATTTCAAGCACGATTGGATAAACCTTCTCCTCAAGAAAGATCAGTTTGAGCTCATTTTTAACTCTGGTACCAGAAAGTAGCCCTAGCAATCCACCTTTGACAGCACTCATTATTAACCTGTAGGTGTTATCCTCGAATTCAAAACCAAGCCTGTGTTTTAACCTAAGACCTCTCAAAACTCGAGTGGGATCTTCAACGAAACTTAAATTATGCAAAACGCGCAACTGTCTTTCTTGAAGGTCTCGCCGTCCACCAAAATAATCGATCAATGTGCCCCATGAAGTTTCGTTAATAGATATGGCCATGGAATTGACCGTAAAATCCCTCCTGTAAAGATCATGTTTCAGGCTATCGCCTACAACCTTGGGCAGTGCAACGGGATATTCGTAAAATTCTCTGCGAGCTGTGGCGACATCAACTTTCTTATTCCCAGGAAAAACTATTGTTCCTGTCCTATAGCGCTCATGCACAGCGACCGTGCAGCCATCGGTTTCCCACGATTTGATAAAAGAGATCGCGTCGCCCTCAATTACGATGTCCAGGTCTTGGTTTTCCTTGCCCAATAATAAGTCCCTCACAAAACCACCCACAACGTAGGCCTTAAGTGACATTTCTTCTGCGCGCTTGCCCAAGCGCCTGAGAGTTTGAGTAATCCACGGCGATAGTCTTTGCGCCATGAGCTCTGAAACATCTTCTGTCCAAGGAAGAACGGACCCCAGAGACCTTTCCTCAGGGGGCACAGAAATGGGATAAAGTGCCCGAAGTAAGTCAGTCCTGGTTATAATGCCCACAAGCAAGCCGTTTTCTTTAACGGGCAGGCGACCTATGTTGTGAAATACCATCAGCCTATGGGCCTCTGAAACAGACGCTTCAGGATGAACGGTGATGACTCCTTCGGTCATAAATTCCCGCACTTTGGCACTGCCAAAGCCATGAAGATGTGCCTTATCCAGGTCTTTACGGGTTATGATGCCTATGAGATTGCCATCTTGAACAATGGGCAATCCCGAATGACCGTAGCGAATCATGAGCTTATAAGCCTCATCCACCTGAAGATCAGGATCTATGGCCATTACGGGGCTTGTCATAACGCTGGCCACCGTTAAAAGGGGCTTGATATCTCGGGCTAACTTATCTTCGACTTCCTTTATTAAAATATAAGGATTGGTACGTTCAAGTGTCACTGATGCGGCCTGAGGATGTCCTCCCCCTCCCCACTGCGCCAAAAAGTCGGACACATTTAAGATTTCCTCTTTGCTTCTTGCAACTATATAGGTTCTTTGCCCCATGGAAACGACGCATACAGCAACATCTGCGTCAAAGTAGTCGCGCAAGCGATGCGCAAATAAAGATAAGCCCTCAACGTATCGAGTTGCGTTTAAGGCAGATAGGACAACTTTAGCCCCATTTATGTACCTTTCCCATGAATTGTCTATAAGTTCGTTTAATAACTGCTTCTCGGCCGACGTGAGGGATTGCTCAACGAAAATGGGAATTTGGGTCATATCGGCTCCTAATTCCCTTAATGTGGCGATAATTTCGTAATCTTTCCTGCAAGTACTTCCAAAGGTCAAAGCTCCCGAATCTTCATATATACCCATGGCAAAAAGAGTAGCCTCGTGAGGGGAGATTGCTATCCCTCTTTCCAGAATGACCTCAACGAGCAAAGTCGTACATGCCCCTAGGACTTCCACCCTGCTATAAGAAGCTGGCAACTCATCTAATACGTCGCCGGGATGGTGATCATATACATGAATCGTCACGTCTTTTTTTCCAACAAGTGCCGCGAAGGGTCCTATGCGCGACGCAGAACGGGTATCTACGACTATCAAGGTCGTAACCTCGTCCATCTTTACCTTGCGGGGGGTTAGAACTTTATATCTGCTCTGATAGCGTTTTAAGTAGTCCCTGACGTTTCTCGATGCCGAGCCCGAAAAGCAGGGAACCGCTCCCGGATATAACTTTGCAGCAGCTATCATGCTCGCGAGCGAATCAAAATCCGCTCCGATGTGAGTAGTGATTACCTTCAAATACCCAAAACCCCCTTAAGCCACAGCAAAGCTTTGGGGTTCACCCATTTCAAGGGATGAACCAGAATAACAGGTGTGTCATAGCTGTGCTTTTCCAAGATAGTTTTTCTTAAGGGATATAATCTGCATTGAAGAGATTTAAGACTGACCTCCCATTCCTCTTCATCTTCAACATTTTCTTGCCATAGATAGATGCTTCTTGCGGGATGGATGTTGGCACACGCGGCTAGCTTTTTTTCAATGCATTCTCTTGCAATATTAACGGCTTCTTCTTCTCCTCCACAGGTTACTGAAACCATTATTGGATAGGCAAGCTTTAAAAGAAGATCTCCCAAGGCATCTACCTTTTCCCTCAAAGATTGCAGGTCACCGTCGTTTTCTATAACCCAATCTGACATTTTCTTTTTTTCCTCGGCCGGCAAAAGCCACCTTTCCCTCAAGGCTATGGCCTTTTCGTCTAAACCTCTTATAAGGTTTCTTTTTGATCTTACTTCTTTAGAAGCGGTCACGTAAACCACAAAGTCTACCCACTCAGGTTTGCCAACCTCAAAAAGTAAAGGTATCTCAAAAACTTTTAGGCCATTATCGCCCGATAACGCCTTTTCCATCTCCACCATGACCGAAGGATGAATCAGTTCGCACAACCATTTATACTCCGTCTCGTCATAAAAAGCCTTAGAGGCCACGACATGTGGTAGTATGCGATCATTTTCATCCAATATATCCTTCCCCCAGCGTTTGCTTGCCGCCTCTATTATTTCGGGCCTTGTCCATATTTGCCTTACTATCTTGTCAGCATCTACAACAACGGCTCCCATCCTTTCAAGCAAGCTACTGACGGTGCTTTTACCTGCTCCAATATCTCCAGTTAGCCCTATGACCAACATCAGTCAACACCTCTTCATCTAAAGCCATATCGTAAACTCTCTTATAGCACTCGGGGATTTCCTCTAAAAACCTCGAAAAGGCATTATACTGCAAGTTGCCAAACAGCATTCTTCTTTGAGCGCCTGTTAAATACAACCTTTCCATGGCACGAGTCATCCCCACATAACATAATCTTCTTTCTTCTTCCAGCTCCGAGTCATCCATTTTTGCCCTCGCGTGGGGGAAAATGTTTTCTTCCAACCCAACCAGAAAAACGATGGGAAACTCGAGTCCCTTAGCGGCGTGAAGTGTAAGCAGGTTTACCCTGCTACCCTCGATTTCTTCGACATCCGCATCAGAATAAAGAGCGATCATCGATAAAAACTTGGCCAAATCGCCACCTTCCACGCTTACCGAAAGAAGCTCGTGCACGTTTTCGACCCTGGACTCCCAGTCGTCGGGATATTTCTCCCTCAGATATAAACCATATCCCATTTCGTCCATTATGAAATATATGACTTCTTTAATTTCGCTTGAGCGCAACAATATTTGAACCATATAATCTGCTATCTCTTTGGCACCTGCTTTTGCTCTACCCTTGAGCGGCAAATCTTTGGCTAAAGAAAGTTCCTTCCATAGATCTAAGGGATTCGCATATTGCAAGGACGTGCTCGCGATGAAATTTTCCAGCGCCGCCAAACTCTTTATACCAAGACCCCTGGCAGGCACGTTTCCTATCCTATGCAATGCGGCACCATCGGCCGGATTAACTGCCAGCCTCATGTAAGATAAGACGTCTTTTACTTCCCTTCTTTCATAGAAGGAAACGCCTCTTACGATCCTGTAGGGAATGCCACTACTTATGAGGTTCTGTTCGTAGCTTCGGCTCATGGCATTGATCCTATAAAGTACAGCTATATCATCGTAAGAATATCCCGAATGACACAGCTTTCTGATTTCGTCAGCTATAAATTGCGCTTCGAGGCGGTCGCTTCCTGCCAAATATACCATGACAGGGGTGCCTCTTTGATTTGCAGTCCACAGATCTTTAGGTCTTCTTTCAGCATTATGCTTGATCACTGCGTTTGCAGCATCAAGGATCATGCCAGTGGACCTATAATTTTGATCAAGGGTGATCACCTTAGCTCCGGGAAAATCGTGCTCGAAGTTCATTATTATGGACATATTAGCCCCACGCCATCCGTAAATGGACTGATCGGGATCGCCTACAACCATAATGTTGCCAGATTTGGCCAGCATCTTGATAAGCTTATACTGAGGCGGATTTACGTCTTGATATTCGTCAACGAGTACCCACTTGAAACGTGCTCGCTCCTTTGCAAGCACTCTTTCATTCACGCTGAACAAGTGTAGGGGCAAAAGAAGCAAATCATCGAAGTCAACTGCCCCCTGCCTTCGAAGTTCCTCGTTGTAGGCATCGTAAAATTCTCGCCACCTTGTCTCAAGCGTAACATCCGATAAAAGCGATTTCGGATCGGCATTTGCCTTAGCCCTTGAGATCATATCCAGGATAAATATCGCGTCAAACCGCTTTTTGTCAATATTGAAATCCCTCATTAGCTTTTCCACTACCTTTTTAGAATCGCCTTTATCGAAAACTGTAAAAGGAACCTTTATCCCAACATCTTGGGTCTCCTTCGAATAGCGATAAAGAAGTTCCACGCCATAGGAATGAAAAGTCGAAATATGTAAATTTTTAAAACTTGATCCCAAAAGGCTTTGAACCCTGTCTTTCATCTCTTTGGCAGCCTTATTGGTAAAGGTAACCGCTAAAATCTGCCATGGCGAGGCAAGGCCGGAGGCAACCAGGTAGGCGAACTTGTAGGTCAACACCCTCGTCTTCCCGCTTCCGGCACCAGCTAAAACCAAAAGAGGGCCCTTGTCGTATAAAACTGCTTCCCTTTGTTTTGGGTTCAAATGAGAAAGAAGCTCTTCAACTTGCAACTTAATTTCCCCTTACCTCGTTTAACCAATCCTTTATGGAATTAACTAATTCATCCACACCTTTGTCTTCCAGCGCTGCGAGTTCAAACCTCGACGCCTTCGGATTTAGCTTTTTTACGTCATTCCAGAAAGTTGATTTATCAAACTTTATAAAGGGCAGTAGGTCCACCTTTGTAAGCAGCACAGCCCTCGCCTTGTGAAATAATGAGGGATATTTGAGGGGCTTGTCGTCACCTTCGGGAACGCTTGAAATGGCCATTTTAAAGGATTCACCCAGGTCAAACTCCGCTGGGCATACCAAATTTCCGACATTTTCGACGAAAAGGACATCTATATCATCAATCGGTATATCCTGCAAGGCTTTCCTCACTAAATGGGCCTCCAGGTGACATCCTCCCTGGGTATTTATCTGAACTACCGGCGTTCCTGTAGCGGCAATGCGTTCAGCATCCTTAGATGTTGCAACGTCCCCCTCTATAACTGCGCATCTCAAATCCAATGCTGGCAATAACTTCTCCAGCACTGTAGTCTTGCCCGATCCGGGAGAACCTATCATGTTTATCATCAATATTCCCTTTTCACGCATTATGTTCCTAATAAAAGAAGCGTGTTCTTCGTCCGCCGCCATCACGGACTTTTTAATGTTCACGAGCTTTGGCATGTTTTACTTCCACCTCCAAGTTAGTCAACTCAAGTTCCATTCCACCTAAGACGTTTACATCGATAGAACCACACTCAGGACACAAACCTAAAAACTCCTTGTCATTCCATATATGGCCACAACCTTCACACTTAACGCGCAAAGGAACTTCTTCCATCTCAAGTATTGCACCTTCCATTATGGTGCCCTTTGAAGCTACGTTAAAACAGAACACAAGTATATCAGGCACAATTTGACGCATAGCTCCTACCTTTAGTCGCACACGAGTAACAGCTTCCCAATTTTGTTCTTGAGCCATTTTAGTTATTTGTTCCATCAACGCCTCTACAATAGACATTTCATGCATATGACTGCACCTACCAGTTCGATTTTATACCAAAATTAAGGGGGGCTGATCGCCCCCTTAGGTGAATTTTAAATTGTCGGCTCTAAAGTCCACATTTACTATTCGGGTTCGATCAAACCATAGCCTCCACTTTTTCTTCTGTAAACCACGTTTATCAATCCCGTGTCGGCATTTCTGAAGACGAAGAAGTCATGACCAAGCAGGTTCATCTGCAATGTTGCCTCTTCTGGTGTCATAGCCTTAATGGGTACTCGTTTTCTTCTTTCAAAAAATATAGCTTCCTCCTCTACGGGACGAGTATCAGCAGGTTCTAATCCGAAGGAAATATCGTGAGTTTTTAGTTGAACTCTGTCTTGGAGATAGGATTTGTGACGCTTGATTTGCCTCTCGATATTTTTTAACGCTTTGTCAAAGGCTTTGCGGATATCGGGAGCATAATCCTCACCCCTCATTATGACACCATTGACATCTGAAGTTATCTCAACTACATGCATTCCGCGGGTGTAACTGACAACAACTTGGGTGTCCAAAATACGATCAAAGAATTTCTCAAGCTTGGATAGTTTCGACTCCATATAGGCCTTAGATGTGTCCGAAATATTAACATTGCGCGTGACAAACCTTATATCCATCAATATCGCCTCCAGTCATTTCCGGTGCAATGGTAAGCTTATTTTACCACGTATGATCGTTTTCCTCGAGCGGATAGGGCCTAAATTCACATTTAACCGGTTACAAGCAACTTGCCTTAGATTAAACAATATCCTTTATTTTAACCAGATAATATCATAATAGGCGATTTTTTACTTAATCGGGCTTTTTAACAAAATAGCTCAAGATGAGTAAATGCTTTATAATACATAATAATAGCATGCAATTTCAGGAGGGATGTTTCGATGAAGTTTTCGACAAGGGCAAAAAACATGGAGCCATCCGCGACTTTGGCCATCAGCGGAAAAGCCAAGGCCATGAAGCGCGAAGGAAAACCAGTAATATCCTTTGGTGCGGGCGAACCGGATTTCACCTCTCCAAAGGCTGCGCTTGACGCAGCAAAAGAAGCTATAGATAAGGGAGAAACTCACTATACACCCGCAACCGGAATACCGGAACTGAAAGAAGAAGTGGCCAAGTACTACGAAAGGCGCTTTGGCCTTAAATATAACCCAAGCAAGGAAGTGATCATTGGTTCCGGCGCAAAACCCCTCATTTTTGAGTCGCTTGGATGTTTTGTGGATCCTGGCGATGAAGTTTTGATATTTGCTCCGGCGTGGGTGAGCTACGTCGAACAGATTAAGCTATGTGGCGGAAAACCCGTAATTATTGATACCACCCAATCGAATTTTTTGCCCTCTCCTTCAAGTATTGAGGCTTCGCTGACCCCCAACACACGAGGCATGATAATCAACACGCCTTCTAATCCGGTAGGCGTCGTGTATCCCGAAGAAACTTTACAAGCTATAGCTGACTTAGTCGTCAAACACGACTTGTGGATCATTTACGACGAAATATACGAAAGGCTGGTCTACGACGAACTAGAACACATAAACATCGTTTCGCTGGATTCCAGATTGCGCGATCGCACAATATTAATCAATGGAGCCAGTAAAGCTTACGCAATGACCGGTTGGAGAATTGGTTATGCACTTGGCCCACAGGAGGCCATGTCAAAGATCGGCGACTTTCAGGGCCATCTTACTTCGAATCCTTGTTCCATCGCCCAATGGGCCGCGCTTGGAGCCCTAAGAGGAGCCGAGGAAGACGTAAAGAAGATGCACAAGGCATTCGATGAAAGGCGAAAAAAGATGGTCTCCTTGCTCCGTGAAATACCTAACATAACACTTGTGGAACCGAAAGGGGCCTTTTACGTGTTTGTAGATATCAGAAACTGCTTAGGAAAGACGTACGAAGGTAAAACTATTGACGATGACGTCAAATTTTGCGAGATGGCCCTGGAGAGTAAATATATAGCCATAGTTCCAGGTAGCGCCTTCCTGGTTCCTGGGTTCGTAAGGTTCTCTTACGCCAATTCAATGGAAGAAATAGAAGAGGGAATAAGGCGCTTCAAGGAGATGGTAGCGACTATAAGATAACGCAAGTAAAGACTTACTTGACGCAAAAAACCGCGAGGCATTAGGTTTGTCGCCGTTAAAAAACAACCTCCTCGCGGTTTTTAATTTTAAACTTCTTATCATTACAATACAATTTATTACAAATTTATTACAATATGGAACTTTTTTCTTTAACAGAAACTATCTGAGTCCCCGTCTCGCCTTTTAAAGCTTCCAAAGCGGAGTCCAACTTAGCGATTATTGCTCTTTTGCCTCCATTTTCTATGAACCTAATGACAGCTTTGACTTTGGGTTCCATGCTCCCGGTTTTAAAGTGACCTTCAGCCTCGTAAGCTCTTAGTTCTTCGGGAGTCACTACGTCGAGCCATTTTTCGTTGGGTTTTTTGAAATTGATGGCAACTTTGGGAACATCCGTTAGAATCATGAATATATCGGCTCCAACTTCTTGGGCCAACCTTTCACCTGCAAGGTCTTTATCAATTACAGCCTCTACACCTTGGTAAGTGCCATCTTTTTTCTTAATGACGGGAATCCCGCCTCCGCCACAGGCTATGACTAAAAACCTCTCGTCAAATAAGTGCCTGATCCCTTCTATTTCGACGATATGTTTCGGATCTGGCGAAGGAACAACACGGCGCCATCCCCTCCCCGAATCTTCGATCCATACTTCGCCCTTCTCGATCATCCTCTTTTCAGCTTCCTCGGCGGTATAGAAAGGCCCTACCGGCTTGGTAGGATTGACAAAGGCAGGGTCATCGGGGTCAACTTCGACCTGCGTCACGACACAACAAGGTTCCCACCCTTTTAACTTTTTACCAAGCATGCAGTTTTTTAAAGCCTGGCACAACATATAACCTATCATGCCTTGACTCTCGGCCCCACATACGTCCATAGGCATTGGCGGCACCAAGTTGCTTCCCGCTTCGTTTTGAATCAAGATCGCGCCTACTTGTGGTCCGTTGCCATGAGTGACTACCACCTCATAACCTGCTTCAAGCATCCTCACTATTTGCATAGCAGTGGACTTAACATTTTCCATCTGTTCCTCAAAGGTTCCCTCTTGTCCACTTTGAAGTATTGCGTTGCCTCCTAAGGCGACTACCACCTTTTCTGTCACTTTGAACCCTCCATTGCCAAGGGCTTTTATTTTATAAAATATTCGACGGGAGTTGGTTGTGCTAACCTTCCAAGATTTCCTTTTCTTTTTCTTCCAATATTTTGTTCACCATTTCGATATATTCATCCGTTATATCTTGCACTTCCTGTTGAAGGCGCTTAAGTTCGTCCTCGCTGATTTCCCCTTCTTTTTCCTGCCGCCTCAATTCATCTAGGACTTCGCGCCTTATGTTCCTTATAGCAATTCTGGCTTCCTCGGCAAATTTTTTCACTAATCGCGATAGCTCTACCCTTCTTTCCTTCGTCAGTTCCGGCAGTGTGATTCTAATGTTTTCCCCATCTACTTGAGGCATTACACCAAGCTGCGATGCTTGTATGGCCTTTTCAACGGCTTTTATTGCCGTCTTATCCCAAAGGGATATCAGGATTTGTCGCGGTTCAGGTATAGATATGGTCCCCATCTGTTTGATAGGCGTTGGTACTCCATAATAATCCGCCTTAATGTTTTCAACCAAAGCGGGATGGGCTCGCCCAGCACGTATGCCAACCATCTCTGACTTAAAATGCTCAACGGCTTTTTTCATCGATTCTCGCATATCCTTTAAAATTTTCCTATCCACAGCCATAACCACCACTCCCCCCTCTCGCAGAAACTAACGTGCCTATTGGTTCGCCATCTATCAATAACCTTTTAAGGTTTCCCTCTTGAAGTATATCAAAAACTATGATGGGAATTGAATTTTCCATGCAAAGCGAAAAGGCCGTAGCATCCATGATCTTAAGCTGTTTGCTTAATGCCTCCAGGTACGTCACAAATGACAGTTTTTTTGCATCTTCATACTTCATCGGATCTTTGTCGTAAATGCCTTCTACTTTTGTGGCTTTAAGCAAACAATCCGCTCCAACCTCTGCTGCACGAAGCGAAGCTGCCGTATCAGTTGAAAAGTAAGGAGATCCCGTTCCAGCCGCAAAAATAACCACGCGCCCTTTTTCCAAGTGTCTCAAGGCGCGCCTCCTAATAAAAGGCTCAGCAATTTCCTGCATGTTCACAGCTGTCTGAACCCTTGTGGGCAAACCCAAACGCTCCAAATTATCCTGTAAAGCCAGTGCGTTTATAACGGTTGCGAGCATGCCCATGTAATCTGCCTGTGGTCTGTCCATCCCAACGGCCGCAGCTTGAGAGCCCCGAAAAATGTTGCCGCCTCCTACTACCATCGCTATTTGAATCCCATGCTGGGCCACCTCAACTATTTCCTTTGAGATTTTGGCAACAGCATCAAAGTCAATGCCAAACGATTTATCGCCGGCCAAAACTTCACCGGATAACTTCAGCAGTATACGCTTATACCTGAAATTATCGCACCCCAAAGCGCGTCAACCTCCAATGTTGTATGTTTATTAAATTAAAGAGGGGTCAGGAAAGCCCAACCCCTCAACATATTTCTAATTATTCCCCTATTGCAAACCTGGCAAATCTTCCGATAACTATGTTTTCGCCCAGTTTTGCTATCGCTTCGGTTATTAGATCCTTGATCTTTTTATCGGGATCCCTTATCCACGCCTGTTCAAGCAAGCATGTATTTTCATAGAACTTTTTAAGACGTCCTTCGGCTATCTTATCCACTATATGTTCAGGCTTGCCTTCTTCTAGGGCCTGCTTGCGATATATTTCCTTCTCTCGTTCTAAATCCTCAGCAGGTACATCCTCAGGGGATATATAGTATGGAGAGGCAGCGGCAATATGCATCGCTATCTCCTTGCCCAGCGTTTGAAATTCGTCGGTCCTGGCCACAAAATCCGTCTCGCAGTTTAGTTCAAGAAGCGTGCCAATCTTACCAGTCATGTGTATATAACTGAATACTAATCCCTCGGTTGCAGCCCTCCCGGCTTTTTTAGCGGCCTTAGCAATGCCTTTTTCCCTGAGGTAGTCTATGGCCTTTTCTACATCTTCCCCACATTCTTCTAAGGCTTTTTTGCAGTCTAGTATACCCGCACCGGTGCGTTCCCGCAGCTCTTTGACAAGCTTTGTATTCACGGCCATTTATTATTCCTCCTTCCAGCCTTTGCGCTCTTCAAGTTCATCTTCGACAAGTTCTTCTTCAAATTCACCGTAAACTTCGCGCAATTTTTCCCTTACCTCAATCTCTTCCGATGGCTCCTCATCATCAGGGCCTACTGATACTACCTCTTTTTGAGCCGCCATGCTATCGACACCCTGGCGTCCTTCGATAATAGCATCAGCCATTAATTGTGTTATCAACCTGATAGCCCTGATAGCGTCATCGTTTCCAGGTATGGGAAAATCGACCACCGTCGGATCACAGTTGGTATCAACGATAGAGATTATAGGGATGTAAAGCCTTCTGGCTTCAGCAACCGCGATGTACTCCCTGCGCGGATCTACCACGAACAAGGCGTCAGGCAAATCTCGCATATCTCTAATTCCGATTAAATACTTCTCAAGTCTTTCTTTTTCTTTGCGAAGCTTGATTGCTTCTTTCTTCGGATATTTCAGAAATTCTCCTTTTTCCTCCATCTCTTGGAGCTCAATCATGCGGCGAACTCTCTTTGAAATGGTCGAGAAGTTGGTAAGCAAACCACCCAGCCATCTTTGATTAATATAAAACTGGCCACAACGCTCCGCTTCCTCTCGAATCGTCTCTTGGGCCTGACGCTTAGTGCCAACAAAGAGGACAGAACCTCCTCCTTTGGCAACCTCCCTCAAGAAATCATATGCCCTCTCAATAGCCTTGACGGTCTTTTGTAGATCTATTATGTAAATACCGTTGCGCTCCGTAAAAATATAGGGCTTCATCTTTGGATCCCATCTTCGAGTCTGATGCCCGAAGTGGACTCCACACTC
>JAAYTM010000166.1 GCA_012518015.1 Synergistaceae bacterium | reverse complement strand
TTGATATGTAGTCTCGTATAAGGGCATCCCATAGCAAAAGCTGTTTTTCTCCCAAGTCGAGGAATTTTAAAACTTCAGTGGTATAGCCAAAGTGAGCGTAGCACAAGACATCTGCCTTTAAACTTTTTAGCTTTCTTATGCTTGAAAGAGCGCTTTGTAAATAAAACTTGGGTGGCGTGGCAGGACGCAATATGAAGGTACCGTTATCGGGGCCTGGATAGGCAAATCCCCTTTTGTAATAAGTACCTGCAGCCTCGCCCGCAAAAAGCAAATTCGATTCCGCCTCATACAGGAACGAATAATGATGAGAGGCATGTCCGGGCGTTTCTATCTTTTTGATGCCTTCCAAACATGCCTCGTCGGGCAGAAACGAGCTCTCCTCTGCTGGAATCGGCCTGCCGTAAGCTAATGCAACGTCCCCCAAGACTTCTACGCTGGATTCCCACAAGCGCTTAGGATTCAAAAGGTGCTTTTTGCCCTTTGGATGCGCTAGCACTTTGGCCGATTCGAATTTTTTTAGAAGGTGTCCTAATCCTCCCGAGTGATCGAGGTGTACGTGAGTCAGCAAGATAAAGTCAAGTTTTGAAACCCCAACCGCCTCAATAGACTGAACGAGAACGGGAACGCTTGAGACAGGTCCTACATCTATAAGGATTGTCCGGCTCGAACTTTCGTCAATTATCAACCAACTGCTCAAGAAATGATGAAAGCCGGGAAGTTTTTCAACGGGCAAGTCAATTAGGACGATTTTCAAATCTTGGGCCACTTTTAAAATAAATGGATTAAATACAAATCTCTCGTCAGTGATTGCAACTCACCCTTCCTTTTTTGAAGTAGTGTTCCTTCAAACTACATGAAACGGATCCTGTGGCGATAAGTTCGGCAACCAGTTTACCCGATATGGGGCCAAGCTTGTATCCATGCCCAAAAAATCCTGCGAACATGCAACTTCAATAATCATCATACAGCCTCTAAAATCTTGTCCAACATTTCACTAATTTTATTAAACCAATATTTATTATACTTGCCTGAAGATCCTGAAGTACCGATCGCTTTCAGTAGCAATTTTATTCTTACTCTGTATCCTTTGTAATTAAACAGCTTTTCTTTCCCTAATTCCCCGAACAGTATTTCGTATCCATCAATTTTTCTCTCAGCACTTGTGTGCTCGGTTCCCTTCGGATCTACAAAGACTATAAAGTAGTCATTTCCTTTCTTAAGCCAGAAGATGAAATCAGGGTAAAATCGGCTGATATTATTAATATTGGGATTATAGTAAGGAATATAAATTTCGTCTAAACTTTCATCGAGCTTGCTAAAAAACCACCAGTCGAATTCCTTAAATCTATTGTTAGTTTTCTCAATATATTCTTCCAGGTCATTTACGAATTTTACCTCGCTCTTAACTTCGATGATGTGTTTGATATAGTCAACCTTTTCATCAGCAGATAATATTAATGGGATATAGTAGTGGTTAGCAATGTGTTTGATCTTAAGTTTCTTGTTCCGATATTCTACTTCTTTCTCCTTAGCCATCCGACCCAATTTTTGGATAATTTCACTATGTTCTTTTATTGTAATTTCTCCACTTATGAGCTTATCATATGCTTCTTGCTCGAGCTTGTTTTTTTCAGACTCATCTTTATAAAACCCAACATCTTCTATGGCATCCTTTAGATCCTTTAGATCCTCCAAATAGACCTTGATATTTTTAAAGTGTTTTATCTCGTCTTTCAGTTCTTTGAGCTTCTCAAATTCTTCTGGGACAATGTTGAGGTAATCGAAAAATCTTTGGATGAGGAGATCGATGTCTTTAACGTCGTTAAC
>JAAYTM010000165.1 GCA_012518015.1 Synergistaceae bacterium | reverse complement strand
AGGAAATCGCAAAGGAAGCGGGAATGGCGCTCTAACCGGCTGAGCTACAGCCCCGCTTGAAACTACTTCATGGTGGGCGGAATAGGGTTCGAACCTATGACCCCCTGCGTGTAAGGCAGGTGCTCTTCCGCTGAGCTATCCGCCCTTGGCTCGTATTAGTATAACCACGACCAATCAATTCTGTCAATATCAGAAAGATTATGCTTGAGCTCTTACCCCTAGAAATTTTCCGCATTATTTGAAATAAAGCCTTCTAGAACCAATTTAACGCTAACTAGGACTCAGTTTTTTCTCCAAAAACCTCGAATCATCTCGTCAAGCTGATCAATGTCTATTAAAAAGGCATCATGGCCGTTATCGCTTTCGATTTCATCGTAGCAAGCTGACACACCTGCTTCTCTTGCCTCAAGTGCTATTTTTTCGACTTGCCAGTTTGGAAAGAGCAAGTCACTTGATATGCCTACGGCCAAAAGATGACCCTTGAACCTGGAAAGCGCGTCCCTCACGCCTCCCCTTCCTTCTCCAATATCGTGCAAATCCATAGCCCTGGTCAAGTATAAATAACAATTAGCATCAAACCTCTGTACCAGTTTTTCGCCATGATGATGTATGTAGGTCTCAATCTTAAACTTGCCGTTCCAATCCCATGGAGCGCCGAAGGCAAGTTCTCTCATGTATCTTTTTGCAAAGCTCTCTTCACTCCTGTAAGTGATCATGGCAAGCATCCTAGCTATGGCAAGCCCTCTTTCGGGAGGCGTTGATCCGTAGTAATCTCCGCCTTTCCATTGAGGATCGGCCATAATGGCCTGACGCTGTACTTCATTGAGCGCTATTGCCTGCGGGTAAGTAAAGGCTGGAGCAGCAATGACTATGGCCCTTCTCACCATTTCTGGAAAACTTACAGCCCATTCCAAGGCCTGCATCCCGCCTAAAGATCCACCAACGACGCACTCAAGCTCCTTTATCTCCATGAGTTTAAGCGCTTCGTATTGCGCTCTTACCATATCTCTCACCGATATGAGTGGAAAACGCATGCCATAAGGTCGTCCGTCTTCGCAAAGAGTAGTCGGGGAAGTGCTGCCATAGGGGCTACCCAGCATATTAAAACAAATAACGCAAAATTTATTGGTATCGATGGCCTTTCCAGGTCCTATCAGAGGATCCCACCAGGCTTCAGGTAACCCCGGAATATTCGGACCAGCGGCATGATGACTCCCCGTAAGGGCATGGCACACCAGCACGACCCTGCCTACATCTAGGGAGCCGTACATGGCATAAACCTGTTTCACCCTTTTTAAAACCTTGCCCGAATCTAAGCGCAATTCGGGAATTTCTATAGCTCCTATAGTTTCTTTAAGAACCCCGCTTAACACTGATAACCTTACCCGCTTTCTTTTTTAAATTGAATTTAAAGCATGAGTCAAATCCTCTATAATGTCTTCTATGTCTTCAAGACCGATGCTCAATCGCACCAATCCCTCTTCTATGCCAGCTTCCCTTAGTTCCTCTTTGGTCAGTTGGCTGTGAGTGGTTGAGGCTGGGTGTATGGCCATGCTCCTGGCATCCCCCAGGTTAGCAACTATTGAAAAAAGATCCAAGTTATTCAAAAATTTCTTCCCTGCCTCAAGACCTCCTTTCAAGCAGAAAGCCACCATTCCCCCAAAACCACCCTGAAAGTATTTTTTTGCCCTTTCGTGATGAGGATGGCTTTTCAGCCCTGGATACGAAACCCAGGCTACCTCCCTATGTTCTTCAAGAAATTGTGCCACTGCAAGCGCGTTTTCGCTATGTCTTTTCATTCTCAAAGACAAAGTTCCCATGCCCATCCACAAAAGGTAGGCTTCAAAAGGCGACATACAGCCTCCCAAGT
>JAAYTM010000164.1 GCA_012518015.1 Synergistaceae bacterium | reverse complement strand
TTTAGCTCATAGAGGCTTAGTAATTCCTCAAGATATCTTTTTAGAGAACCTGGAGTCTCAAAAAATCCAAATTAAAGGTAAAATATCTGATCAAAAGCTTCGAGAAATTTATGATAAGATATATCATTCTAGAGGTTATTCATTGATGTTAAAGCGCCGGATTCATGAAAATCTAAACAAAGCCGGTATTTCTAACCTTCCCAAGCCAAAAAGGGAAAAAAGGTAGAATAAAAGCACAAGGGTCGCATCTTTAATCTTGAATTTTAATCTGGCAGGTTGGTAGGCTAGTGAATGGGGGTCGGATCTTTAATCTTGAATTTTTGGTGTAGAATGTTCAGGACTTTAACTTAGCTTGCATATAAATCCAACATATATGTGATATACTATGTGTATCATATATAAGAGGTGTTTAAGATGACTTCTTCAGTTCGACTCTCAAAGTGGGGCAACAGCGTTGGAGTACGACTGCCAAAATATGTGGTAGATGCATTGGGGCTGAAACCTGGGCTTACCGTCGATGTTTCGCTTGAGAACGATCGCATCGTGCTTTATCCCGCTCATAAATATTGCTTAAACGATTTGGTATCCAAAATAACCGAGGAGAACAGGCACGGAGAAACGGATTGGGGCAACGATGAGGGAAAAGAGTGGTGGTAAGAGCCGTTTTCCGGACCGGGGCGATATTGTAATCATAGATTTAAAGCCTGTAAGGGGTCACGAGCAGGGAGGAAACCCTCGTCCTGTCCTTGTTCTTTCTCCTTACAAATATAATATTCGTTCAGGGCTGTGCCTCGTTGTCCCATTCACAAGTCAAAAAAAGGGTTATCCTTTTGAGGTAGACTGTGAGAAATACTCCATGAAAACGAGCGGAGTTGTTCTTGCAGATGCCATTCGAAACATAGATTGGCGGGCTCGAAATGCCAGATTCATTGAACAGGCCGATGAAGATCTTATCAGCGAAGTAATGTCGAAGCTTTTGGCCCTGTTAGATTAGAGGTTTAATCTCTAATGTTGTCCGTTAAGAAGCTTTTGCACAATTCATTTTTGTCTTGAGCTAAAAGAATTTCCAAAAATATATTAGTATCTATTAAAAACATCGATCCTATCTCCAATCTAAAGCTTTATGCTGAAGGTCAACAGAACTTATTTTTATGTTTGCATCAGATAATCCGCCTTCCCAGTCAAATTTGAAACTATCTTCAATATTATTTTCATTCGTGAACATGATATCACTTCCTTTTATGAAATGGGGTCGGATCTTTAATCTTGAATTTTATTTCAGCAAGTGAATAAATTAAAATTGCTTTGATCTTACAGGTGATTTGATTGAAGGTGCTATTTCAAGGACAGCATAAGGACAGTAGGCCAACTAGGGGTATATCATAATATATAAGGCGAAAAGCATCAGGTAACTGAAAAAAGCCGGGAGCTTTAACTTGCTCCCGGCTTTCTCGTATTTCCTAGTCCAGCCCTGCAAAAGCTGACTAGATTTTTATCGATTACCTTTTCGTTATCTACTCGAAAATATATTCTGTAACGATTTTCTTTCTTCCTGTGATTTGGTCTTGGTAATACTCGTAGTAACAAATACCAAGGAACGAACCGGAGACGTTATAGACGTTTCTATATCCCATACCCT
>JAAYTM010000163.1 GCA_012518015.1 Synergistaceae bacterium | reverse complement strand
TTTATTCAAAGACGTGTGGTTTTCCTACAACAACTCCTTTGTGCTTCGCCAGGTCTCCTTTTCAGTTCCTCCAAAGGAATTTTTGGTCATAATCGGACCAAATGGGGGAGGGAAAACAACCTTACTTAAACTTGTCTTGGGACTTTGCGTCCCTCGAAGAGGGGAAGTAAGGCTTTTCGACGGCCTTGAACCAAGGCAGGCCTTGCACTTAATGGGATATGTCCCCCAAAACACAAATTTTAATCTCGATTTTCCTGTACGAGTGCTGGATGTAGTGCTCATGGGAAGACTGCGCGGTATAAAGTGTTTTTATACCAAAGAAGACAAAGAGATGGCATATGAAGCCTTAAAGACGATGGGAATGAACGAATACGCTTCAGCCATGATGAGCGAACTATCGCAAGGGCAACGCCAGCGCGTATTGATTGCAAGGGCATTGACCTCTCAGCCCAAGATTTTACTCTTGGACGAACCAACGGCAAACGTGGACATCGAAGCTCAAAAGATACTTTATGATAAGCTGCGAGAGCTCAACGAAAAGATAACCGTAGTGCTCGTGAGTCATGACATGACCGTCATAACGAGCTATGCGACAGCCGTAGCCTGCGTAAACGGTACTGTCTACTACCATGACTCAAACGAAATAACTCCTGAAATGCTTCAAATGGCCTACGGGGCTTGTCCAGTGGAGATCGTAGCCCACGGCATACCCCATCGGGTGTTGTCAAAACATGACGGTGAGCAAGATGCTTGAAGCCCTTCAATACGACTTCATGCGCAACGCCTTAGCAGCAGCGGTCCTTGCCAGTTTCATCTGTGGCATAATGGGAACGATCGTGGTGAGCAAGCGGTTAGTCTCCATGGCAGGAGGAGTAGCACACGCCGCTTACGGAGGCGTGGGCATGGCGCTTTTTTTTGGATTTTCGCCACAGCTTGGAGCTTTAGGCTTTGCTTTGGTCTCTTCTCTTTTTATGGCATGGGCGACGCTCAAGGCGCAATCCAGAGCTGACACCATCGTGAGCATTACCTGGGCAGTCGGCATGGCTATAGGTGTTGTCTTTTCCGACCTCGCTCCCGGATACGGGGGAGACCTGATGAGCTATTTATTTGGCAGCATATTAATGGTAACCAAGAGAGATATAATTTTGATGAGTGTTTTTGCCTTGATTCTTTGTGCCTTCGTGCCAACCTTTTACGGACATTTGCTGGTCTATTCTTACGACGAAGATTATGCTCGCACCAGAGGAATCCCGGTCAACTTTCTTCATTTTGCCGTCATAGTTCTCGTATCCTTTTCAGTGGTCCTGATGATAAGAATAGTGGGGCTTATATTGGTAATAGCGCTTTTTTCCATTCCGCCTTACATAGCAGAAAGGTTTTGTCGCTCCTTAGTCGGCATGATGGCAACCTCATCTTTCTTGAGCCTCGTTTTTTCGCTAACAGGCCTAACAATGGCTTACAAACTTAACTTAACATCAGGCGCTGTGATAATTATCGTTGCCGCCCTAGCATACTTTGCTACAGAAATATTTCTAAGATACCGCAACTTGCAACGAAAGAAGGTTTGACTCAAACCTTCAGACTGCTCCTTTAGCCCTTGGAGGATTTTCGTGGTAACCCCGAGACACCCAACTTAGGTGGGCTTATTACGTGACCTTAAACAGTTCTCTTATTTGCACATAGCGTTAGTGGTGCTTTATAATGATATTTAGCATCCAAAAGTCTTTAGCCCATAGAGTGCATATAATACTGTTGCGCATCTTTAGAGTTGCTGCGGACTGTAATTTACTTAGCAGTCCACATAGTGTTCTTGATAGATAGTCAATATATTTGCATTGGCGATACACTTAAAAACGTTGTGGAACAAAAGACAAAACGGAGGAAGCTATATGATAAAGTTCATTATCAGAAGGCTTATACTCCTTATCCCTGTTCTCGTAGGCGTTTCGATCATCGCTTTCCTTATGTTACACTTGGCACCCGGAGATCCTGCGGAGCTTTTGGCCGGGCTTGAAGCTTCCGCGGAAGATGTAGCAGCCCTGCGAGTTCGCTTCGGCTTGGATAAGCCCCTCTTTATCCAATACTTTATGTTCTTAAAAGGCCTCTTTGATGGCAGCCTCATATCCCTCAAATACGAGATGCCTGCGGCGAGCGTCATCATTCCAAGGATTTTTAACACCCTTAAGCTTGCCTGCGCGAGCATCGTAGTAGCCGTAGCTGTGGGAACGGTAGCTGGGATACTTTCTGCTGTTCGACGCCACTCTATTGTAGACTATCTTTCGACTACGATGGCCCTCCTTGGCGTATCAATGCCTGTCTTTTGGTGGGGACTCGTCTTGATTATGATATTTTCAGTATATTTGATGTGGCTTCCATCGGGGGGCATGGGCGGTTTGCGGTATTTAGTCCTTCCCGCGATCGTGTTGGGCACTTCTTCTGCTGGAGTAATAGCTAGGATGACACGTTCCAGCATGATGGAGATCTTAAGGCAAGATTACATAACGACTGCCAAGTCGAAAGGCTTACCCTCCAGAATCGTGATCTACCGTCATGCTTTGAGGAATGCCTTGATACCAACAGTCACCGTGGTTGGATTAGAGTTTGGATATATGTTGGCGGGAGCCGTGCTCACAGAAACCGTTTTTTCCTGGCCAGGGGTAGGAAGATTGATCGTCGACTCAATTATGGCCAGGGACTACCCAGTAGTGCAGGCTTCTCTCCTTTTGGTAGCAGGCCTTTTTGTTCTGGTCAATTTGGGCGTAGACGTGCTTTATGCCTTCTTAGATCCGAGGATTCGTTATGACTAAAGCATCTGCCAAACGCCCGGCACATACTGCGTGGCGCCGCCTGAAGAAGAACAAAATCGCTATAGTGGGGCTTTTTATTGTGTCCCTCTATGTTGCATGTGCCATCTTTGCTCCCTATATATCCCCCTATGATCCCACCAAACAGAATCTTGCTAAAAGCTTTTTTTCGCCGGGTACCGAGCATTTTTTAGGTTGCGACGAATTTGGGAGGGATATATGCTCTCGCATCATCTGGGGTGCACGAATATCACTTTTAATACAGTTAAGCTCAGTCATACTCGCACTCCTCATCGGGATTTTCCTCGGTGCCCTTGGGGGATATTATGGCGGCAAGGTTGACGAGGTGATCATGCGCTTCATGGACATATTACTTGCATTTCCGGGAATGCTTTTGGCCCTTGCCATCGTGGCAATGTTGGGCCCCAGCTTGAGGAATCTCATCATAGCAATCGGTATTTACTCTGTTCCACAATTTGCACGCATTACCAGAGGGGCAGTGCTTGCCGTCAGCGCAAACGAGTATGTCATCGGAGCGAAGGCAATAGGCGAAAGCGACGCGGCAGTGATTCTTCGCTATGTCCTTCCAAATGCCCTTTCTCCAATAATCGTCCAGACGACGCTTCGCATGGCTACGGTGTTACTTACAGCCTCAGGACTTGGTTTCTTGGGTTTGGGAGTACAACCTCCCAATCCTGAGTGGGGCACCATGCTATCAAGTGCTCGGATGTATCTTCGGTCAGCCCCTCATGTAGCTCTCTTTCCCGGCCTTGCCATTATGATCACGGTATTAGGATTTAATTTCCTTGGAGATGGCCTGCAAGATGCCCTAAATCCGAGGCTCAAGGAGTAAGATAGATGGAGCCGCTGCTTGAAGTAAAAGACCTTGCAACATACTTTTACACCGATGAAGGGATAATAAAAGCCCTTGATGGCATTTCGTTTTCAATAAACGAAGGAGAGATATTGGGCCTTGTAGGGGAGACAGGTTGTGGCAAGTCTGTAACAGCTACCTCAATCATGGGGCTCATCCCCTCTCCTCCCGGCAAAATCGTACGAGGAAGCATACTCTTCAAGGGAAAGGATCTGCTTTCTCTGTCAGAACAGCAGATGCGCCGCATCCGGGGGAAGGATATTGCAATGATTTTCCAAGATCCAGCAAGCAGCTTAAATCCGGTCCTCAGGGTAGGATTTCAAGTGGCTGAAGCCATATGGGCGCACCTGAAAACCCCCATTCGTGAGGCCATGCTCAAGGCTGTCGAGCTTTTCGGACTTGTCAACATCCCGGATCCGCATACAGCGGTTAACCGCTACCCGCACCAACTTTCGGGCGGCATGAAGCAACGAGTCATGATAGCCATGGCCCTCTCGCTAAACCCAAAGCTTTTGATAGCAGATGAACCTACCACGGCGCTCGATGTCTCCATCCAGGCTCAGATCCTAAGCCTGATAAAGATATTGCAACGAGATTACGGAAGCAGCGTGCTCTTGATTTCCCACGACCTCGGCGTTATTTCCACGATGGCCCATAGAGTAGCTGTCATGTATTCTGGGTTGATCGTAGAGCAGGGAAGGGTGGAAGGCCTCTTTCAAAGCCCTCTGCATCCATACACGCAAGGGCTGCTGGCGGCCATTCCCAGGGTCGATGAGGACATAAGCGAGCTTGCTGTCATAGAAGGCACACTACCAAACCCCATAAATCCTCCCGCAGGGTGTCGCTTTCATCCACGCTGTCCATGGGCAATGGAGATATGCAAGTCCAAAAGGCCTGCGTTTAAAGCCGTGAAGCCATACCATGAGGTGGCTTGCTATGCCTACGCTGATTAGTGCGGAAGGCTTGTATAAGCACTTTCCTATAAGGGGAGGCATCGTTACGTCAAAACCTGCCGGGTGGGTAAGGGCCGTGGATGGCGTTTCTCTCTCCGTCGAGGTGGGCGAGACACTGGGCCTTGTGGGAGAATCCGGCAGCGGCAAGTCCACCACGGGATTATTGCTTTTAGGGCTGATCAAACCCTCGGGCGGCAGGATCCTCTATGATGGCAAGTCGATTGAAGAATTCCTGGCAAGAAATCCTCGAGAATTTAGGAGGCGAGCTCAAATAGTCTTTCAAAACCCCTTCGCCTCCCTTAACCCACGCATGACGGTAAGGGATATTATCGGGAGGGGGATGAAGCTCCACGGTTTGGTAAAAAACGACAAGGAGCTTACGGAACGAGCGGCAGCAATCCTAGCAGAAGTGGGACTTAGGGAAGATCACTTGAGCCGCTATCCGCATGAATTTTCCGGCGGTCAAAGGCAACGCATAGCCATCGCTCGAGCACTTGCCCTTAACCCTGAATTTATCGTCTTAGACGAACCAACGAGCGCACTTGATGTATCAGTGCAAGCCCAGATATTAAACCTGCTTAAGGATCTCCAGCGATCGCGAGGCCTTTCGTACCTCTTTATATCTCACAACTTAGCTGTGGTGAGGCATATAAGCCACGATGTGGCTGTCATGTATTTGGGCAAGATCATGGAAAGCTCGCCAAAGGAAGTCCTCTTTTCCCAGCCCCTTCACCCTTATACCCAGGCGCTTTTAAGAAGCATTCCAAAGATATCCTTCCCTCCTGAGGATATAGAAAACAAGGTCATAGAAGGGGATATTCCTAGCCCCATAAACCCCCCTCCCGGTTGCCCCTTCAATCCACGCTGCCGTAAGGCTATCGATATTTGCATGATAAAGATGCCGGATTTTAGAGAAGTAATGCCAGGCCGATGGGTTACATGCCATTTGATTTGAAATCCTACAGAGGAGGGAAAAAATCATGTTGTTGAAAAACGTACGTACCTTTGCCCCTCAGGATCTGGGCAGTGTAGATATATTTGTTGGCTATAGCAAGGTGTTAGCTGTTGAAAGTGGCATTGGCTCCATGCCTATAGAGACAAAAACATTCGACCTATCGAATTTCATCCTCACGCCGGGACTCATAGACCTTCATGTACATTTTGCTGGGGCAGGCGGGGAAGGAGGACCGCTTTTCAGGGCAGAGCCTTTGAGCGTATCTTCGCTTTTGGAATCAGGCATAACCACAGCCGTTGGCTTGCTGGGGACTGACAGCTATGCCAGAAGTGTCATGGAAGTACTGCAGAAGGCTTACGCTTTGGAAGCCCAAGGTATATCGACATATATATTCACAGGATCTTATAAAATTCCACCAATCACCATCACCGGAGATGTGGCCGTAGATATCATTGCCATAGAGAAGGTGTTGGGATTAAAAGCTGCTATAGCGGATCACCGATCATCCCACCCAACGGTAGAAGAGTTTATGCGCCTTGCTTCGCAGGTACGCGTGGCAGGAATTTTGAGCGGCAAGGTGGGGATATTCCACTTGCACGTCGGCACCTGCCCCGATCCCCTTTACATTGTGCGGGAGACAAATAAAAGGACCTCCATTCCGCTGTATCACTTCCTGCCGACCCACATGAACAGAAACGAGGCAATATTGGAGGAAGCCCTAAAATTTGCCCTTGAGGGGGGAAATGTAGATTTTACGGCTATTAGCGACATGAATTGCCCTCAGGCATATGAGGCTGTGATACATCTTCTTGAGGCTGGAGTTCCGCTCGATCGCATTACTGTAAGCTCGGATGCGGGAGGAAGCTCTCCGCTTTTCGATTCCGAGGGTCATTTGTTAGATGTAAGGATAACTACGCCCGAAGACTTAATGACCCAGTTTTTGCGCATGCTGGATGTAATAGGGCCTGAAAAGGCACTCGCTGTCTTTTCGACAAATCCCGCCGAAAGGTTGGGGCTTGGCTGCAAAGGCAAAATAGAGGTGGGTTTTGATGCAGATTTCCTCATATTCGATAATACATGGAATTTGGCAGGCGTAGTGGCCAAGGGCAGATTGGTTTGGGGTAAAATATAATCGATCATCGCAAGATCATTTGTTTAAAAGGGGGAAAAAGAAATGAAACGTTTGGTTACTGTGCTATTATGCGTAGCACTTGGTTTTTTCGTCATGGGATCGTCATCCGCAACGGCAACCATGAAGCTCGTTATAGGGCAAGGAGTTGAACCTGTGGCGTTAGATCCTGCCGACGTGACTGACAATCCCTCGGAAGAGGTCTGTCACCATATATACGAAGGGCTTATAGGTTTTGACGAAAATATGAACATCATCCCTAAACTCGCTACGGATTGGAGCGTTTCTGATGACGGGAAAACGTGGACGTTTCACTTGAAGAAGGGCGTCAAATTTCACTCCGGCGCTGGCTTCAACGCCAAGGCAGTCAAAAAGAACTTCGATAGAATCCTTGCAGGCGGACTGAAAAGAAGTTCTCTTTATAAACCCGTCATCGGTGAAGTGAAGGTAATAGATGATTATACTGTGCAATTCATCCTGCCAGAATCGTTTGGCCCCTTCCTCCACACGCTCTGCCACACTGCAGGCATTATCGTAGACCCTACTTTAATCGATGCCAAGGCGGACATAAGGCGAAAGCCATCCGGCACCGGTCCGTTTAAGTTCAAGGAGTGGGCTGTCGGCGACCAGATAAAATTCACAGCTTTCGATGGCTACCATGGAGGCAGACCAAAACTCGATGAACTCTTATTTAAGGTGGTGCCCGAGGACACGGCACGCACAATGATGCTCGAAACGGGAGAACTTGATGTAGCCGAGAGGCTTTCTCCCTTTGACATCGAACATCTAAAAGCCCGTAAAGACTTGGTGGTAGAAATTGCACCATCTCTCCGCGTCATTTATATAGGCATGAATTGTCAAAAAGGCGTGACAAAGGACGTTCTAGTGCGTCGTGCCTTTAACTATGCCGTAGACAAAAAGGCCATATGCGATAACATTCTAAAAGGCATGGGCGTGCCGACAGATACCCCAATGTCCCCAATGACCAACGGCTATGCAGAAGTTAGAGGCTATCCTTACGATCCGCAAAAAGGCAAAGAACTACTTGCGGAGGCCGGATGGAAAGATACAAACGGTGACGGGATCCTCGAAAAAAACGGACAAAAACTTTCCGTAAACTTAATGACACCCCATGGGCGCTACTTGATGGATTTTAAGGTCGCAGAAGCAGTACAGGCATACCTGAAAGACATAGGCGTTGATGCGAAGCTCGTCACAATGGAATGGGGTACATATATTGCAACGCTCTCTAAGCCCTTGAATGAAAACGATGTGGACATGTACCTTCTTGGCTGGTCTCCATCGACGGGGGATGCCGATTGGGCGCTTCGCCCGCTGTTTCACTCCGCCAATTGGGCTCCCGACGATAACTACAGTTTCTACAAGAATCCCAAAGTTGACGAATTAATAGAGGCAGGTATGCGTACTGTGGACCCACAAAAGCGTAAGGAAATTTACAAAGAAGCCCAAGAGATAATAGTAGAAGATGCTCCGTGGATCACTTTATATTGGATGAACAATGTGACTGGTTACTGGAATTACGTTAAAGGCATAAAGATCATACCGCTTGAGATGACTTTTGCCCATCAAGCCTTCGTAGAACGCTAAAAATTGCAAAAGCATAATAAACGAAGGGCAATTGCCAGCCCCCGCTTTTTACGCCCTTACCACCAAGGGCTTGACAATCGTCGATACGAGTATTATAAAAGTGGAAGCTTGAGTCACTATGTAAGGGCAGGTTTGAGCTATGGCATTTGATCTTAATGTGATTTGTATATCATGCGGCAGCAGTTCTTCTCGATCTTGGCGTTCTCGTCAAGAAAGGAAGAGGTGTTGCTTGAGGCCGCGTGATATAAAAGCAAAATAGCTCAGTTTTTTAAACTAAACTTTTTTTTCTTAAAATAGGCCGGAAGCGACATCTTCCGGCCTATTTTTTATTTCTTTACTGAAGAAGGTGGAAATCACATGTATAGGGTATTGATCACAGAACACATTCATGAAGAAGGTTTAAAGGATTTATATGAGGTGCCAAAGATCGAAACAATCGTTCGCCTTGGAATGTCTCGAGAGGAACTTTACGATGCCGTCAAGGACGTAGACGCCTTGATCACGAGAAGTGGCACAGCAGTTGACGCGAAGCTGCTAGATGCAGCCGAAGAACTAAAAGTCGTAGCTAGGGTAGGGGTTGGAGTAGACAACATAAACCTGGCTGCGGCAAGTAAAAGAGGGGTCATCGTACTTAATTCGCCCACAGGAAATACCTTGGCTGCCACGGAACTGACTATGGGCATGATATTGGCTGTGGCAAGAAAAATACCTCAGGCTAATAACTCTTTGCTCGAGGGCCATTGGAAAAGGGAAAATTTTTTGGGGACACAACTATACGGAAAAACGCTTTTGATAATAGGCCTTGGAAGGATAGGCTCCTCAGTGGCAACTAGGGCCAAGGCCCTGGGGATGGAGATATTTTGCTACGATCCCTATATAAACCCCAAAAAGGCAGAAAACTTGGGAGTCAAACGCCTCGATGACCTGCGCGGGGCTTTATCGTTGGCGGACTTTGTCACCCTTCACGTACCCTTAACACATGAGACCCGAAATTTAATAAACGAAGAGACTTTAAAATCGATCAAAAGAGGGGCTTACTTGATAAACTGCGCCAGGGGAGGAATAGTCGACGAAGGGGCCTGTGCAATAGCAATTAAAGAAGGCAGGCTTGCCGGCGCAGCCTTTGACGTGCATACAGTTGAACCGCCGAAGGAAAGTCCTCTTTTTGATCCTGAACTTAGGGGAAAGGTAGTGGTAACTCCCCACATAGGTGCGAACACAAAGGAGGCTCAACAAGCCGTTGCCGAAATCGTCGTAAAAAACCTCATAAAAGCCTTGTCAGGCGAGCCCTACGAGAATGCCGTAAATCTTCCCTATATGGAAAACAAGATGACGCTTCAAGAAAGAGAATTTTTATCGCTAGCTCGAAGGATGGGCATGATCGTAGCTTGCGTGCTCAAAGAACACATAGAGCAAATGACGGTAAGCATGGCCGGCCCCTTATTTGAGGAAGTAGAAATAAACTTGCCTTTCGAGGTTCCCTACAGATACATGCCCTTCACTGCGGCCGCCTTAAAGGGGTTGCTTGAGGTGAGATTGGGACCTGAAGTAAACGCCATGTCGGCACCGCTTCTGGCAAGAGAGCAGGGAGTAAACGTCTTTGAGAGTCGAACTGAGGCCAAGACTTATAAAAACGTACTATCGGTAGAGGTAAAATCAAGAGACAA
>JAAYTM010000162.1 GCA_012518015.1 Synergistaceae bacterium | reverse complement strand
CGGTTTTAGTTCAAATACGAGAGCTCGCGAAAGGAGAGTCTTGTTTATTTCAAAATAGGGATTTTCCGTCGTCGTACCGACTAATATTAAATCTCCTCTTTCAACGGCAGGAAGCAAGGCATTTTGTTGTTGCTTATTGAAATGGTATATTTCATCGACGAACACTATGGCTGATTTTCCGACGTTTTTTTTCAAGTTTCTCGCTAAATCCACGACTTCCCTAAGCTGTGCCACTTTTGTGGTAACAGCATTCACTTCGAGAAGTTTTCTCCCCGTAACATTAGCCATGACCCTCACTAATGTAGTCTTTCCACTACCTGGTGGACCGTACAAAATGCAGTTTGGAACTTGACCTGCTTCGAGCAAGCGTCTTAAGGGTCTACCTTCGCCCAAAAGGTGGTTTTGCCCTACAAATTCCTCAAGATTCATGGGACGCATTCTCTCGGGTAAAGGCACTTCGAGGCATTCCTGAGCAGTGCGGGCTCGAACTTCGAATTCCCCTCCCTTTTTCTCCACAGGTTCTCGAACGAGGCCAAAGGAATCTCCGAAAAGTTCCTGTTGATTTTGACTCACTGGGGAACCAGCTCCTCGATAAGAGCCAGGTTTTCTTGTAAATTATCATTTAAAACCACAGCACTCTCGTCTTTAACTACTCTCGCCAATGGAAAACGCGACTTTAAAAAGTCCTCAACTACCCTTTCTAAGGGCTCCCATAAGTATCTAGGATCGACGTAGGGATATCTTCTCCAAACGTCTGCTTCAAGCCTTCCTTCACAAACACAGAACTTACCTACTCCCAAACCCGCCAGATGAGCTAAGATCTCAAAGTAGTTTTCTTTAGGGAGCCTAACAGCTAGGCCAAAAACACTTTCAAGCCATCTCCTACCCCTTTTTTCTATAACAGGCTGATACTCCCATGGAACCAAAGGGCACGGATTCTTTAATATGTCAACTAATTCAATGACATTAATACATGCTAAATCAGACCAAACGCTCCACGGTTCATCGGCTCTCATTACCAAAACAGCTCTCATGCTTGCTCTTCTTGCACCTACAATATCATATAAGTAATCCCCAATCACGACACATTGAGAAGCTTTTTTGCCCAGTAGCTCGGAGGCTTTCAAAAACACGCGAGGATCGGGTTTCAGCAAGCCGTCATCTCGCGTTATGACTATCGGGGGTAGCTTTATGGAGGCGACTTCGGCAGCAACTTCCACGCACTTCCTCGTATTGCGGCTGACCACAGCCCACGAAACGTTATGTTTTTCAAGCCAGGAAACCAACTCTAAAGCTCCATCGACTGGTTCCGCTCTTTTTGCTCCTTCCATCTCTATTGCTTCCACAGCCTCATAAAGCATCTTTCGCTTCATTTCAGGAAGCTTTGCGGCTTCCTCTAATATCATCACTTTCTTGTCGTCGAAAAAGCGTTCATAAATAGGAGAAAAGTCTAACCCCGTTTCGGCCAAAACTCCATCCCAATCGAGAATAAAACCTCTTTGATTAACGGGATGCCAATAGGGACTGTTAATGGGCTGCAAAATAACTCACCCCTACTTCATATCGTGCAAAACATATTGCAAAACCCCGCGATGCCGTGCTAAGAAGGCCTTGACCCGATCCTCACCAACTGGTGAGGCCTCCCCATCCTTAGCCTTGGTGACTCAAGGAGTCTCCTTAACCGGACAGGAGTCAGCCTCGATCGGATATTGTGTTGGCTCAAGGCTCTTCGCCATAACACGAACACCGCAGGGTTCCTGTAAGGATATTATAACACAAAAAACTTAGCATAGGTTGTCAACAAAATATTTTTTAAAGCTCTCTATTGCCTTATTCAATCTTTCCAAGCACAACTCACTCAACGAGTCGCCAAAATCAAAATTTGCGCCTGAAATTGTCACCATGATCATCTTGGGCATAGCGATGCTCATCTGCATCGCTATGTGTTTAACCCACCCTGGAGTACACGTATGAAGGTTGAGCCCATCGGTAGCAACGGAGGGTAAGACCTCGTATATTGCAAAGCCGTCAGGGTGCTCCTCGATGGTAGCATCTACAAAAACAGCAAGATCTCTCCCTTCTAGCTCCAGCACCACTTCTGGAAGCAACTGATGTCCAATCCAAGTAGTTACTTCATGCCCACTTTTCTCAAACCACTCAGCTATCGCACATGCCCCAACTGGTCCAACTCCATCGTCCATCCTAAAGGGGTTGCCGTAGCCCAATACGATCACATTCATAGAACGTCAATTCCTCGTAATCTCTTTAATTACCTCTCCAGATGATGCCACTAACTCCAATTTTAATGGCATCTTTCCGAGGGCATGAGTCGAACAAGACAAGCAAGGATCGTAGGCGCGGATAACATGCTCTAGTCTGTTGAATACACCCTCAGGTACATCCGTTCCCTTTATATGTTTTTTGGCAACCAACTCAACACCCTTGTTCATGGCATAATTATTATGACCGGTAGCCACAATCAGGTTGACCTTCTTGATAACGCCACTCTCATTAACCCAGTAATGATGAATTAACGTTCCTCTCGGAGCTTCAATGATACCAATCCCCTCTGGATTTATATTCTTGGACGTTATGCGAAGATCGCTTGAGATTATATCTGGGTCTGCCAACAATTGCTCAATGCGTTCCAAGCCATAAAGCACTTCGATCAACCTTGCATAGTGATAATATAAAGTATAAGGAACTACGCCATCTTCGCCCACTTCCTTAAATAGGGCGAACTCTTTAGATGCCTCTGGGGTATCGATTTCATCGGCAGCATTAAGTCTGGCAAGCGGTCCAACTCTATATGAACCATGAGGAAATCCCAAGGCCTTATAAAATGGGAACTTCAAATAGCTCCAAGGTTCCACATGTTCACCGATGTACTCCAAATAATCTTTGGGATGGAACTCATCTAAAATTCTACCTCTCGGAGCTTTGATGCGAATATCACCATCGTAGAGCTCGAGTTTACCATCTCGCACCAATCCCATATAAGCCGTATCAAGGGTTGCAAACTCCTTGACCTCGTCCTTCCCTTCTTCCAGATAGTCTTTGATAAGCTTAATAGCTTCTAAGGAAATTGGTTTCATTTCGAGAACCTGCGCAGCTATGCTATCGCGTTCTTGCGGAGTCAGGCTTCTATTCACACCGCCGGGAATACTGTGCCAGGGATGCACTTTTTTGCCGCCCAGAGTTTGAATTATCTCTTGGCCAAACTTGCGAAGCAGTATGCCTTTCTTTGCAAGTTCGGGATAGCGATCAACTAACCCCGCGACATTTCTTATTTTCACAGGAGCATCAAAACCCAATAAGATATCAGGGCTAGAGAGATGAAAAAAGCTCAAGGCGTGAGACTGAACGATTTGTGCCATATGCATGAGCTCTCGAAGTTTGTGAGCGGCAGGCGTTATAGTAACGCCCAAAATATCATCACATGCTTTCGCAGAAGCTAAGTGGTGAGATACTGGACAAATCCCGCATATTCTTGGGGTGATCACCGGCATCTCTCTAAAATCTCTTCCCTGTGTAAAAACCTCAAAACCCCTATATTGGGTCACATGGAAACGTGTTTCTTGAACTTCACCCGACTCATCTAACATTACGGTTATTTTTCCATGTCCTTCTATCCGAGTCACAGGATTTATTTCTAACTTAAAGACCTCAGTCATGTCCATTTCCTCCCCTTCCTCTAATCGTAACGCATCATTTCCGAGGGAACCTTAGGAATACGCCCAGCCAACAACTCTTTAAAGACGTAATATATGGTGTCTGCATCAGGAGGACAACCGGGCACATAAACATCAACTTTTACCTCATAGTCAATGGGCAAAGCCCTTTCAAGTAATTCCGGGACATCTTCATTTGGTATTACCCCTTCCGGGTTAACAGTGCTAGCCGTTTCGATATATCCTTCTCTTAATACCTCGTCCTTAGGTATAAAATTGCGCATGCAATTTATACCGCCAAAGACGGCACAATCACCCCAGGCAACTAAATATTTGCATCGCTCCCTCATCTTCTTAGCAAGCTCTACTTCCTCAACGTTGCCTAATCCGCCAGATAGCACTCCCACATCTATATCCGGAATATCTTTGGCATCTACGATGGGAGAAAAAACTATTTCGACTTTTTTAAATAAATCTATCAACCTCTCGTCTAAGTCGAGAAACGACATATGACATCCCGCACAAGCTTCCAGCCAAAAAGTAGCAACCTTCGTTTTAGCCATGGATTTCACCTCCAATGACACTAATTATAAAGAGACTATGCGAGCTTCATTGGCTCGTAGCTGTGATTTAAAGGCCTCTTCGTAAGCCGATGTTTCGGGCCTTTCCAGCTTTACACCTAACTTCTTTGCGAACTCCTCCATTGCGTAATGCAGTGTTTTAACATCTTCCTTTGGAGGAACAATAGTATTGAGCTTTCTGCGTTCGCCTTCAATGGTACAATAGTGACCACTTCGCTCGTACCATGCTGGCGCCGGCAAAATAATATCAGCCAAATTAACCAAGGGTCTTACCTTGAAAGGTGTCTGCACGACTACAAACTTCGTAGCGGAAATGGCTGCTAATATCTCCTCTTCTTCCGGTACCATAGCGGTTGAAAAGACATACATGAAATCCCTTTTTTCGCGACCTACCCAAGGCTCTTCGCTTACAACCGTATTGCGGGCTCCCAGGCTATTTGCACTAACCAATAATGGCACGACTCCGAGTCCATCTTCGTAGAAAGCCCTTGATGCTACGGCAAGGTTGCAGGCAGCCGTGATTAATTCGTGGGATTTAGTTGCACGGCTTCCAAGGACAAAAATAGGCTTTCTTGCTGACAAGAGCATCATTGCCGTTTCTTCAACTATCTTCAGATCAAGACCCATGGCTTTAGCGCTTTCCTCAATGGAATCCCTATAGGAGGATAAAACGTTCTCTGCTCCGATCTCATACTCGCCAAAACCAGCCATCTCGGATGGTCCCGCATTTATCTTACTTATTGTTTCAGCTAAGTTTGAGAGAGCTTTAGGCATGGCTTGACCTTGTGGGAATTGGACATCTAGGTCCGTTAACCCAGGAAATGGAGAAGTTCCATGGGATAGATTTATTAGTTTTGCGTTTTTGTGAAGACAAGCCACGCGAATATAGCTTGCAACAACTGGGGCCTCCTTCTGTGGATCTGCGAACATCGTCACTATGAGATCGCTATCCAAGATATTGTGCGCTGCCGTGAAGGGACGCACTCCTTGTTCCCTAAAGGGCATGAACCCCTTAAAGAAACCGCGAATGACATCACCGTCAAAGGTATCTGTGTGCTTCATTTTTAAGGCATTTCTAAAAAGGGAAGAAAAGAGTGTGAGCTCTTCATCGGTACATAGACTTGATAAAATGGCACCTGCCTTTTCCCGATCGTAAGCTTTCTTGAACTCAGTTGAAGCTAAAGTCAAGGCTTCTTCCCATGTGGCTTCGCGGTAACTAGCGCCTTCACGAATCAAAGGAACGGTGACTCGCTCCCTCTCGGTCGACTCAGGCAACCACCATCGACCCATATAGCACAGCTGGCCTCCATCGGGCTCCTCGAGACCTGTTCCTTCGACTCTTACAATGCTACCCGTACGTACGTAAGCTTTTATCTTGCAACCTACGGCACATAAAGGACAAACGCTATCTACAATGGCATCACACTCGCTACGCCTTCCTCTGTAGGCAAACTCCCTGATGGTGATTGTGCCCGTGGGGCAAGATTGAGCGCAAGCGCCACAATTTACACAAGTATCGCTTTCCCGTAATTTTCTGCCCAAATCGGGTACGACCTTTGCTTGCCAACCCCTGTGTTCAAGGTCTAATGTGTGTGCTCCCACTATTTCCGAACAAGTCCTGATGCACCTTTGACACAAAATGCATCGATTATGGTCCATCATCAACTCGGGGTTTGTGGCATCTACTTCAAAATCGTAGTAAAGATAAGGAAATCTTACCGAATCCATTTCATGTTCTATGGCTAGAGCTTGCAACTCGCAATCTCCGCTTTGAGAGCAATACATGCAAAAATGATTTCTCCCAGCGAATAAAAGCTCTAGCACCTGACGCCTGTAATCCTTGAGCACGTCGTTTTGGGTAATCACCACCATGCCATCTTGAGCAGGTGTGGTGCATGAAGGTAGCATCTTGGGATTGCCTTCGAGTTGAACTACGCACATCCTACAAGCTCCTATGGGAGTCAACCCTTTTTGATAGCAAAGGGTCGGAATGTAAACATCGTTTTTGTTGGCAATATCCAATATGGTGTCTCCTTGAACTCCCTTGCATTCCTTGCCATCTATAATTAAAGTTATCTCTTTCATGCCAATATCCTCCTCCGCCGGCTATACTTTTCCGATAGCGCCAAATGGGCAAACTTGTATGCAAGTTCCGCATTTGATGCACTTTTCTTGATCGATGAAATAAGGAGTCTGTCGATCACCGCTAATGCAATTAACTGGACAATTTCTGGCACATAAGCCACACTTTCGGCATTTTTCCGGATCTACAACATATTTAATCAGCTTCGGACAGACTTTTGCAGGGCAACGTTTTTCTTCTATGTGCGCGAGATACTCGTCACGGAAATAGCGAATTGTGGTAATGACAGGATTTGGCGCGGTTTGTCCTAAACCACAAAGTGAAGTTTCTTTAACCACATAAGCTAGTTTTTCGAGCTTGTCTAAATCTTCCAGCGTCCCCTCACCATCGCATATCTTTTGCAACATGAGCAACATTTGCTTGGTACCCTCACGACAGGGAACGCATTTTCCACAAGACTCCCGCTGAGTGAACTCAAGGAAAAATTTAGAAACGTCAACCATACAGGTATCCTCATCCATAACGACCAAACCGCCAGATCCCATTATTGCTCCTGCGCCAGTAAGCGACTCATAGTCTATCGGCAAATCTAAGTGCTCTTTAGTTAAGCAACCGCCAGAAGGGCCACCTATTTGAACTGCTTTAAATTCTTTTCCGTTTAACAAGCCGCCCCCAAGCTCATATATGATTTCGCGAATTGTTATGCCCATCGGAACTTCTATGAGACCAGTGTTAGTTATCTTACCGGTAAGGGCAAAAATCTTGGTTCCCTTGGATTTTTCTGTTCCCATTGAGG
>JAAYTM010000161.1 GCA_012518015.1 Synergistaceae bacterium | reverse complement strand
CAATTTTCAAGGCATGACAGCCATAAAAACACTCCCCTCCGCCTCGTGTCGGCGGCAAGGGAGTGAAAGGTAGGAGTGCAAATAACTTGGCTGGCCATGCACTACGAGCTCAAGCTTTTTGGTTATATTTAAGTATATTTATAAGCTAAAGAAGTTAAGAGTCTGACGAAAAGTGTCTAAAATGCCTGTAACATCTGAATTCTTAAAAATGGTGAGCCGTGCAGGATTCGAACCTGCGACTCCCGGATTAAAAGTCCGGTGCTCTGCCACCTGAGCTAACGGCCCTTTTGTAAAGTTTATCAGCAATAACCTCAAGCCCGAGCAATAGCAAGTTATCACAGCTTGCGAAATTAGTCAACATCTTCCGGCCATAGAGACAAAAATTTTTCCACCTCTTCAATGATCTTTTTACCCTCACTTAGCTGACGCATTACTTCTGAAAATGCAGTTCCTCCGTAAGTCTTGCGCCTTTCAACGGAGGAGCGAGGGTTTAAATTTTCAAGAATCTCTTCGTCAAATTGAGGGATCAGGCTTCGCCATTCCTCCAGGCTCAAATCTAAAAAGTTTTTGCCCTCATTTAAACACCACTTAATGGCATTGCCCACCAGCCAGTGAGCTTTCCTGAAAGGAACACCTTTCAAGACCAGATAGTCAGCTACATCTGTAGCCAGAATAAATCCATCCTCGAAGGCTTTAGACGCCCCATCGACATCAATTTCTACTTTTAAAATCAGCGGTGGCAAAACGTCTAATATGCCATGTAAGGTCTGCAAAACATTCATCAGGCTTCGCTTATCTTCTTGCAGGTCCCTATTATAAGCCAGGGGAAGGCCTTTCAGCATGATTAGAAGGTCCATATAGCTTCCCAAAACCTGACCGACCTTACCGCGCACTAATTCAAGCACGTCGGGATTTTTCTTTTGCGGCATGATACTTGAACCGGTGCAGAAAGCATCAGGAAGCTGCACAATCCCAAACTCGTCGCTGCTGTATATTATTAAATCTTCCGCTAGTCGACTGCAGTGAACTAAAAACAAAGAAGCGAAGTGATAAAAATCAGCAATGTAATCGCGGTTAGCAACGGAATCTATGCTGTTTTCAGTAGGCTTAAAGAAGCGTAACAACTTGGCAGATAGATGCCGATCCAAAGGAAAGGTGGACCCCGCAAGGGCAGCTGATCCCAAAGGGCACTCGTTTAAAGCCTCAAGCGCAGCCTTTAGACGCGAAAAATCTCTGGCGAAAGCCCAGAAATGTGACATCCAGTAATGACCCATGCTTATGGGCTGAGCACGGCGCAAATGTGTGTAACCCGGCACGACAAAGTTCATATGATTTTCAGCACGATCCAAGATAGACTCAAGAAACGTTTCGACCTTGCTCGCAATTTCAAGAAGTTGTTCTCTTAAAAACAAGCGCAAAGTGGTTGCGATTTGATCGTTGCGACTCCTTGCCGTATGAAGTTTTCTGCCTATGTCACCCAAGATTTCCGTAAGGCGGGCCTCTATGTTCATATGAACGTCTTCAAGTTTAATGAGTGGCTCCAGCTTACCGCTTTTTATTTCATCTAGCACCTGATCCAAGCCGGTTAAAAGAGCTTTTTCTTCTTCTTGGGTGATCAACCCTGCTGAAGCTAGTGTCTTTACGTGAGCTTTACTTCCCTTTATATCTGCTTCGGCAAGATGCCAGTCCATGTCGAGAGACTGGGTGAATTTAAGTACCACATCGGCTGTATCCTCACTAAATCTGCTTTTCCACAATGTTCGCTCACACTCCCCAATTTATGCCCTTTATTTTTATTTCCTTTGCCCTTCTTCGGTCAACCTCTTCTGCTAATATGCCCCACAATGCATCGCATTCGCTGTGCAAGTAATAGTTGAATTTCAAAAACTCAAGAAGCGCTAATATCACACAAAGACCGCTTACAATAATATCGGATCTCCCTGGCTCAAGGCCTATTAGGCGCTTTCTGGCTTCTACATCCATTTGCCTTAACGCTTCCACTAAGTCTTTTATTTCAGTTTTTTTGATCTTCATGCCGTGAACCCGTGATGGATGGTATTGGTCTATGGATACTTTCTTTAAAATCATGGCCGTCGTCGAAGATGTTCCTCCCACTCCAATGATCTCTTTGACGTCTTCAATATCTGGAATGTCTTTAAGGGCGGATCGCAGATGAGAGCCAACATAATCTTCAATGGCCACCACATCTTCATCAAAAAGGGCTTTTACCCTTAGTGCACCTAGCGGAAGAGAGCAACTCCACCTCCCGCCGCAAAGCTCCAAGCTTCCGCCACCAAGATCGAAGACTGCGGCATCATTTGCGCTTATACCGAGCAAAGCTCCTTTGTAGCTATAAAAAGCTTCTTCTTCGCCCTCTAATATCCAAAGTTTCATGCCCGCTTTTTTCTCGATAGCATATGTTACTTCGGACACGTTTAGGGATGATCTCAACGATTCTGTGGTAAACAAAATCCTGTTTTCAGGCGGCACACAAAGGACCTCAAGCCTTTCTCGGACCCTTTCAAGTGCCTTCAAGGTTCTATTTAAAGCTTCCCCTTTTACCTCATATTGGCTCAAGCTCATCCCTTGGGCCAAACGAACCGTCCAAATGCCAGAATCTAAATAGTGCAAGAAATCGTCTTCGCTTGCAACTGCCAAAAACCTCAAGGAATTAGAACCTATGTCTATAGCTCCAAAACGAGACACCTGCTTCATCTCCTGTGCAAGCCACCTAAACGTCTGTCTATTTTGTTAGTACCAATTTCAACAATAAAGTCCAAAGTCTGCTAGAAAAAGTTTATTGACAAAAACTACCAGGATTTTCACACTCAATGGCGGCAAAACGAGCCTTAAGCCAATCATCGGCAGGGTGCTCCCTTAACGCAATCCATGAGGCTACCTGGAGGTGCAAGCATTTTATGGAAATTACATCGCGGTAAGCTATGCCTCCAATGCCGGAAAGGCGCAGCTTGTCCAGCACGTTCTTCCGTGCTTTTTGCAAAAACTTTCTTTCCCCCAAGGACAACAAAGAAACCCGTAAAATAGCGTGTTTTACGTTAAAGGCATGCCATTCCCATTTGCTTTTACGCTTTTTTAAAAACTCTTCTAGCTCTCTTACTCCGCCCGAGGCTTCTAGCTTACTGCAACGCATTGCCAAAAACGGACAGGATAACCAAAAAGTTGTGGGAAAGGGTTTCATTCGGTAAAGGGGGGCACATAGCAAAACTTGAGGTTTTCCCCACTTGCAGTACTTTGCAATTCCTATCGCGATAGTAGGATCAAAGATCCTGCCTCTCATTTGATACGAGAGCGTCGCTTTATCCTTGGGGCTGATCTCTTGAAAGCATAAGGGGAGCCCTCTAGCCCCCCTTATGCTGCATGAATGGCTCTTGTCTTTACGACCTTTTGCCACCAGCTTTACGCCTGCCGCCTTTTTTACTATCACCAAGCTTTTGGTATAGATCCGAAATCTTTTCGTCACTCAGTTTCATAAACTTCATGAGCTTTTTTTCAAAATCTTCTTCGTCGTGCTGATGAGATAATTTAGCTTCAACCTCACCGGCCGTTGGACCGTGAAGCGATTTTAACGAAAGATCGATTCGACCCTTTTCGTCAATCTTAATTACTCTTGCCTTCAACTCTTGGCCCAAGCTTAATACATCTTCTACCTTCTTAACATATCCCTGAGATATTTCAGATATATGGATCATTCCTCTTTGACCATTCTCAAGCCTGACGAAGGCTCCGTAAGGAGTTATCTTCTCCACTACACATTTAACCACTTCGTTGACCTTTACTGAGGTGGTTACATCTTGCCCATTGCTCATCTGATACTTTTTACCTCCATTTTGTATTATAATTATATTATAGTTTTTACTTATTTAATTCTTGACCAGGTTCTCGTAAGGTGTTTATCTCGAGCTGACTTTTACTTCGACGTAGCCTTAACCACCTCCGCTCCTTTCGCATCCCATCGAAACCCAAGTCCACACTATGCTCTCCTCCAAAGCTTGCTGTCCGAGTTTGCGACACAAAAACAAATAGTAAGGCTCGTCGCTTCCTCGTGCCCTAGAATACCATACTAAAATTACGCCCTCTTTTTTATTTAAAATCAACTTTAGAGCTTTGTTTTTTATTATAGGGCAAAACATGGCGAT
>JAAYTM010000160.1 GCA_012518015.1 Synergistaceae bacterium | reverse complement strand
TTTATGAAGGAGGGCCCAAGCCGTTCAAATCTTGCCTTTATGTCTGCAACCTCATCCTCAGGAATGGTCTTATAGCTGCGTAAGCTCAAGTTGCGTAACTTGAGAAATAAAGGTATGGCATTTAAAGCCAGCTCGCTGCCCCTCGTTAAAATGCCCAAAAATATCACCTCTTTGTTAGATGATTATATTATATATGGAGATATACCTATTTTGATAAAATGCTTGTTGGTATATACTATAGGGCATTGAGAGTGAATTTTGCTTTGACGAATCATGCAAGAGGAAAGGGGAAGGTTAAATGGTTTTGAAGACGCTTCGTACCAAGACAAAAGGAATCATGATTATCGTCGCCGTTGCATTTGTGATCTCGATCTTTGCCGGGTATGGATTTTACTCTAGAAAGGGCGATTCTTCTGCTGGCAAGGACCGAGTTGTAGCAAAGGCTAATGGCACTAACATTATGCTTTCGCAGATAGACATGGGCGTCAGACAACTTATGGAGCAGATGGGAATTAGCAACTTAGCGCAAGAACAGTATTACGTATTGAGGAAACACATTTTAGATCAAATCATTTTGGACATGGAGCTGGACAAGGAAGTAAAGAAAAATAAGATTGAAGTTGCAGATGAAGAAATAGAAGCTGCGATGGAGCGGATAGCTGCTCAATTCCCAACAAAGGAAGCATATCAGGATTATTTAAAGGCATATAATATACGAGAAGAAGATCTAAAAAAGGAGCTTAGTAGGCAGCTTGCCCAACAAAAGCTGTTACAGGCCGTTGTGAAAGTTGATGACACTATCACAGAAGAGGAAGTTAAAGAGTTTTATGAGGTCAACGGCGATACTTATTTCGTTCGACCGGAGGGTCTTTGGGTCAATTATGCAATCTTTTCCGATGGCAAAATTGCGCAAGAAGCAAGGGATGCCTTAGCGGATGGACAGCCTTGGGATGAGGTAATGGAACGTTATAGCGATAAGATATTGCATAGCACGCCCTATGATAATCCTTTATTGTTGTCCATGGCAACCATAGAGGCTCAGGAGGGAATGGCTTCTTTGAAGGAATTAAAGGCGGGAGACGTGAGTCAACCCACCCAACTGGATACAGATCAGATAGCAGTTTATTTAGTCAAAGAGCACCAAAAACAAGAGAAAATTCCCTTTGAAGAAGTTAAAGACAGCATCAAATTAGCGTTGAACCAGCAAAAGATGCAAGCCCAACGTCAGGCTTATTTGCAGGAATTAATAGACAACGCTGATGTCAATATTGTCGACGCGTCTGTGTTCGAGGCACCACAACGGCAAGAACAGCCTCAACAACCTGATGGTCAACAAGATGTTGATGAACAGCAGTCCGAAACTAGCACAAACGAGGCAGCTCAACAAAGTGACTTGCCATCTCAAGAATCACAAGAATCGCAGTCTGTCCAACAATCCCAAAGTGACAGCGAGACAAAGTAAGGTCGGTGGCCTTTAACTATTTCTAGCGAAGAAATAGGCTATTCTAGGTTTTACGAGCGTATTTTCATAAAAGAGCCAGTTAGGGATTGACATAAATCCGGTTACTTTCTAGAATGACTATGCAAGGTGGGATGGCCGAGTGGCTGAAGGCACTCGCCTGCTAAGCGGGTAGGGTGGCTGAAACCGCCCTCGAGGGTTCGAATCCCTCTCCCACCGCCATTGTTTCTAGAAGGTGCGCCGGTAGCTCAACTGGATAGAGCATCGGACTACGGATCCGAAGGTTGGGGGTTCAAGTCCTCTCCGGCGCGCCATGATTTAAAAAACACGGGCATAACCTGCAATCTCGACACTTTTCGTTAAACTTGCAATTTAGGCAAAAATGCATAATCTGTTGTCCATGAAAAAGCTATTTTTACACTCCCTTGCCATCAATGCGAGGCGAAAGGGAGTGTTTTTTATGGCTGTGGTTCTTATGCCTTCCAGGATAGTTTAAACTGCGCTGAAGGCTCAGGAGATCCTCTTTATTTTAACTTTACGTATTATCCACGTTACCACGCCAAAAAAGTCCTCTTGCCATTCCTGCGGCAAGTCAGATTTTTCTTGAGTAGAGGTGGTTTTTGTGTTTTCATTGACCCAGGATGCAATATCTGATGAGGTAATTTCCTTGAGGCGCAGTGTGTTGTCTTTTATCACTATGGCAACGTCGCCTTCTACGGGATTCAGCGAGCGGTCTACTACTAAAATATCATTATTTCCGATGCCTAGCTCGGGGCAGTCACCGGAAGCACGAAAAAAATAAGTCGATGCGTGGTTACGTATGATCAGTTCGTTTAAGTCTAAGGCGTGAGCTTTTTCCGCTGCAGGTGTGGGAAAACCCGTGGTAGTGTTGAAGCGTCGCATTTCCGGCACCTCCAATTACGTGCTTACAAGGGGAATCTCATCCCAATAGGATGTATAACGAGGCGAACGCATGGTTGCACTAGCTATCCATTTTTGACTTTCCGGTTTTCCGCCGGCAGCGAGCCAAATGATGGGCTTATTGGCCTCAAGGTTCATTTTATCGATCGTCTGCATTAAGACATCCAATTTCATGGATCGCCGTAGATCGCAGAACAGTCCCTTTTGTCGCGCCTCACTTGGAACAATTTCAGAAAGTAAAACACCAACCCTTTTATATTTCTTTCCTCTAATGTAAGCTAATTTAAGCCCTTCTAAGGCGGCTTTGACGATGGAAGGAGCGTCATTTTTAGGAGTCACAAGGCATACACTTCTGCTGCCCCAGTAGAAATCTTGGGTATGAAAGCTTGTAGCGATGTAGGTCGTGACGGCGTTGGCTAGCGACCTTTGTGCTCTTAGTTTCTCCGAGGCCAAAGAAGCATAGAAGGCCACGGCCTGAGAGAGTTCGTCGTAGCTCGTCAAATGAGCCCCGAGCGACCTCGATACGCAAATGGTCTTTCTGTTGTCTGGAGTTTCTTTAAAGCCGAAGCACCTGAACCCTCGAAGTTCGTATACCGTCCTTAAGCCGACAACGGAGAGGTGTTTCTTGATCCACCCATCTTCCGCGTATTTGAGATCGCGAGCGGTGCGTATACGAACAGCTCGAAGCTTTTTGGACTGACGAAACCCTATCCCCCAAACGTCTTCTACGTTCACATCAGCAAGAACGGAATCAGGATCCACTTGCGAAGCGATATTGTATACACCTTCACTGCTTGTCTTTGCTATTTTGGTGGCTATTTTTGCCAAAGTCTTGGTCTGACCAATACCAATGGATACGGGAATCCCGACCAATCTTTTTATGGATTTACGCAGTCTTTTGGCAAAAGCGTCTTCATCGGCTAATTTTAAGGAGTCGAGCATCATGAAGCTTTCATCGATGGAGTAGGGCTCTATCTCTGGGCAAAAGTCCTGTATTGTCGCTAGGACCCTGTTTGAAATATCTTGGTAAAGGGCGTAATTTGAGCTGAAGACGGTCACGTCGTTTTTTGTGACCAGTTCCTTGACTTGAAAGTATGGCACGCCCATGGGGATTCCCAAAGCCTTGGCTTCTCGCGACCTGGCGATGACACAGCCGTCGTTATTGGATAAGACGATCACCGGTTTTCCTTTTAAATCGGGCCTAAATATTCTTTCGCACGAAGCATAAAAACTGTCGCAATCGACGAGAGCTATCATTTTGATGACCCCCATAAATCGTTAATCCCTATTAACAAATATATTCGCTATAGGTAAAATATCAATGAGTCTAAAGAATCATTTTCGCTTGTAGCGAATATTGATTTCGCGTGTAGCGCACTATTTAGGATGGAGGTAAAGGTGCCATGTTAGGAGAACGCATTAGGAGGTTGAGAAAGGAAATGGGGATGTCAGTTACGGAACTGGCAAGGCGAGTTAAAACAAGTCCATCTTATATTAGTGAAATAGAAAAAGGAGAAAAAACGCCGAGCCTTAATTTATTGGTCAGAATAGCGAGTGAGCTCAGAACCGGCATAGATTACCTAACCGGACTTGAAGGTTTTGCCGAGAAAGCCTTGAATGTGACTGAGGTTGTGCTTTTAGATCAAGCTTCTGTAACAGCAGCAGGGAAGGGGATGGATCAAACGGGGGTTTACCCGGCTGTTGAAGAAATGATATATGTACCAGACGACGCTTTAGGTCCTGTGGGAGATATTCCTCCCTTTGCGGTAAGAGTCTCGGGCGAAAGCATGATCGGAGCTGGAATTACGGATAACTCTATAGTCGTTGTCAACCCTAACGGGGAAGTAGGACAAGGGGATGTAGCTTTGGTGACCATTGGAAATGAGTGGACGGTAAAGTATATATACACAAAAGCTGATGGTTCGTTAGAGTTGAGGCCGGCAAATCCGTCATACAGTCCCATGTTTTTTGATAAGGAGGACTTGACCTCCGGCTTGGTAAAAATAATTGGAAAAGTCGTCTGGATAATAGGTAAGCCCAAGAAAGAATTTTGATGTTTATTGTAAGAAATTTAGTATTTAGTTTAGGGTAAAATTGACAAGGTGGTAAAATATGGCGACAAGATGGTTAAACCTTGAAGTTGACGTTATGGCGAGGTCGTGGTATTTTTCTAAAGCATTGGCTATTAGGTGTTGTTTGTAAGGGCGTGCCGGATAAATGCAAGATCGCATTTTACACGAAAAGTTTATGAGGATTGCCTTAGATGAAGCACAAAGGGCTTTCGATGAAGGAGAAATACCCATTGGTGCCGTCATTGTGCGCGGCGAAGACGTAATTGCCCGAGCTCACAACACCAAAGAATATTTAAAGGATCCCACAGCGCATGCTGAAATAAACGTCATTAAAGCCGCATCTGTGGTATTATCTAGAGGAGAGTTTTCTCAGTGCACTTTGTACGTAACCCTTGAACCTTGCATAATGTGCGCGGGTGCGGCGCTGCAGGCAAGGTTAGAAAAGGTAGTATTCGGTGCACTGGATCCGAGGGCCGGTGCGTGCAGGTCTTTGTACAGGGTCCTGGAAGACAAAAGACTTCCTTGGCGTTGTGAGGTAGAAGCGGGCGTACTTGGCGCTCAATGTAAAGCAATTTTGCACGATTTTTTTTACTTACTGCGTAAT
>JAAYTM010000027.1 GCA_012518015.1 Synergistaceae bacterium | reverse complement strand
GAAGAAAGCGAACAAGATTCGGGCAATGAAGCAAGAGGAGGTAATGAGGATGTTAGTACCGATAGTGATAGAACAGACGGGTAGAGGCGAGCGGGCTTATGACATATACAGCAGATTACTGAAGGATAGAATTATCTTTCTTGGAGAGGTCATAGAAGAACATCTCGCCAACTTAGTCGTGGCCCAAATGCTGTTTCTAGAAAGCGAAGATCCCGAAAAGGATATCAACCTTTACATAAACAGCCCTGGAGGCTCTGTGACGGCAGGGCTAGGAATATACGACACGATGCAATACATAAAGTGTCCTGTGTCAACTATATGTGTAGGTCAGGCAGCAAGCATGGCTGCCGTACTCTTGGCCGCAGGAACTGAGGGCAAGAGAATAGCTCTCCCTAACTCGAGGATAATGCTTCATCAACCATTAGGGGGAGTGCAGGGACAAGCAACTGATATAGAGATACACGCCAGGGAAATAAAAAATATACGAGACAGGCTCAATCAGATCATTGCAAAGCACACAAATCAAGACATCGAAAAAGTAGCCCGCGACACTGATAGAGACTTTTTCATGTCTGCAGAAGAAGCCCTATCCTATGGAATAGTTGACAAAGTCATAGAAAAACGATAGGTTGTTGATGCAAACTCCTTTATAAACAAGCGAGGGGGCAATGCAGGAGCTCTCTCGCTTGTTTATAAAGACTTCTGAGATTAGGCTATAATATGATTGGTTATTCTTCGCGGCCAGTCAAAATATTTCTACAGGACCTCAAGGAGGAAGGAAAAGGGAAATGCCAAAGGATAGTGACAGAGATCCTAAAAGGAAGGGGCTTCGATGTTCCTTCTGTGGAAAAGATCAGGATGAGGTTGGAAAGATCATAACAGGACCAGGTGTTTGCATTTGCAATGAATGCATTCATTTATGCAATATTATCTTAAATGAAGAAAGAGGAATTTTACACACTATAGATTGCCGTGAGAGAGATGTTTCCAAGACTTTCGTATTGCCAAAACCCGCCGAGATAAAAGCTTATTTGGACCAACATGTCATAGGACAAGAATACGCCAAAAAAGTCATCTCGGTTGCAGTGCATAATCACTATAAACGTATTGTCAAGCACAAAAAAAGCGAAAGCGACGTGGAGGTTCAAAAAAGCAACATTCTCCTGTTGGGGCCAACGGGATGCGGTAAGACTTTATTGGCCCAGACATTGGCTGAAATATTAAATGTACCCTTCGCCATTGCCGATGCTACAACCCTGACTGAAGCGGGTTACGTGGGCGAGGACGTTGAAAACATCTTGGTTAGATTACTGCAAAATTGTGATTACGACGTGGCTTTAGCGGAAAAAGGAATAGTCTACATAGACGAGATCGACAAAATAGCCCGCAAGAGCTATTCGCCCTCGATCACGCGAGACGTATCGGGCGAGGGTGTACAGCAAGGTCTTCTTCGTCTGCTTGAAGGGACTATTTCCAGCGTTCCTCCTAAGGGAGGAAGGAAGCACCCTTACCAAGATTTCATCCAGGTCGATACGTCAAACATCCTCTTCATTTGTGGCGGGGCTTTTGGAGGCATAGAAAACATCATAGCAAGAAGAATCAACAAAAGAGTCATCGGATTTGGCGGCGATATAATAGGCACTAAACAAAAAGCATCGTGGGATATATTAAGGGAAGTGCAGCCCGAGGATCTAATGACGTACGGATTTATCCCGGAATTTATTGGCAGGCTTCCGGTAATTGTTCCGCTGGAAGGTCTTGATGAAGATGCATTGGTGCACATAATAAGAGAGCCTAAAAACTCCTTACTGAAACAGTACAAAGAACTTTTCAGCTACGAGGGAGTGGAATTGGAATTTACGGAAAAAGCTTTGCGGGCCATCGCTCGCCAGGCTCAGAAAAGAAATACTGGTGCAAGAGGTTTAAGGTCGATCATGGAGAAGGTAATGCTCGACATAATGTACGAGTTGCCCAATATATCGAACGAAGTTGCAAAGGTTAGAATCACCGAAAAGTGCGTTTTGGAAGGAGCATCTCCAGTATACATATCGAGAGATGAAGAAGT
>JAAYTM010000026.1 GCA_012518015.1 Synergistaceae bacterium | reverse complement strand
GCTCGAAACTCGGCTATTCCCTTAGCTGACCTTACTAAATACGATGCTCGCATAGAACCTGGGGCGATAATACGGGATATGGTCGAAATAGGCAGGAGCGTTGTGATAATGATGGGCGCCGTGATAAACATAGGAGCCGTCATAGGGCCTGGCACAATGATAGACATGAATGCAGTCATTGGAGGAAGGGCCATTATAGGATCCAACTGTCATATAGGAGCAGGCACAGTCATTGCGGGTGTTATAGAACCGCCAAGCGCCACCCCTGTAGTAATAGAAGATAACGTGTTAATCGGGGCAAATGCCGTCATTTTAGAAGGAGTCAAAGTCGGAAAGGGCGCTATAGTTGGCGCAGGTTCCATCGTGACGAAGGACGTGCCCGAAAAAACCGTCGTCGTTGGAGCACCGGCACGTATCGTTAAGAGAGTAGACGAAAACGTCGCTGATAAAAGCAAGATCGTTGAGGATTTGAGGAATCTATAAATAAAAACGTGGAGGGATCTTTCTTTGATCGTACAAAAATATGGTGGATCATCGGTCGCGACGGTCGAAAAAATAAAAAGGGTAGCAGAAAAGATAAAAAGGGTCATCCAAGAAGGAGAAAAGGTATGCGTTGTGGTCTCTGCCATGGGAAAGACCACGGACGGGCTCATATCTCTGGCAAAAAAGATAAGCGGCACCCCAGAACCGCGCGAACTCGATATGCTTCTGTCAACCGGCGAACAGGTGACGGCAGCATTACTTTCCATTGCGCTAAACGAATTGGGCATACCCTCTGTCTCTTTAAATGCCCTTCAATTGGAAATGATAACGACACCCGATTTCAACAACGCACGCATAATCGATATAAATACGGAAAAGCTGATGGAAGAATTTAAGACAAATGACGTCGTCGTTGTGACCGGATTTCAGGGCATCACTGACTTCAAAGATGTGACCACCCTTGGACGGGGCGGTTCTGACACGTCAGCTGTCGCTATAGCCGCGAAGTTAAATGCTAGGTGTGAAATTTATAGTGATGTGCCAGGGATATTTGCCTGTGATCCCAAGATAGTGCCATCAGCTAAAAAGCTATCTTACATAACGTACGACGAATTGATGGAGCTTGCATTTATGGGCGCAAAAGTTGTCCATTTCAGGGCCGTTGAAATAGCTAAGAAATTTAATGTGGAGCTTTATTCTACGTCTGCACATTCCGATGAAAGGAGGACTTACGTGGTGAATACCTTACCAGAGTGGTTGGAACAACCAGTTGTTACTGGTGTTGCGATGGACAAAAATCAAAGAAAGTTTGTCATTAGCCCTTTACCTGGGGGGCAAAAGACCCAAGTTCATTTATTCATGACCCTAGCTTATCAAAACATAAACTTAGACATGATCTCCATGATCAAGAATAACGGCAATGCCTGTTTATCCTTTACCGTTACAGAGGATGCAAGTGAAAGTGTGCGCAAAACTGTGAAACATATTTTATCCGAATATGGTGAACACGCGCTTGTCGAAGACGATGAGGTGGCCAAGATAACGGCCGTAGGCGTCGGAATAGACTCAACCCCAGGGGTGGCAGCGAGATTTTTTGCTGCCCTTGATAAAGAGGGAATAAAGTTGCTTGGCACGAGCACCTCCGAGATAAAAATATCAACATTAGTTCCAAGAAGTAATGCAGAAAAGGCCGCAAAGGCAGTAGCCGAAGAGTTTGACCTGGCTTGAAAGCCCAGGATAAATATCGCCTTTAAAAAATTCTCCCTAAATTTAGGTACTCATTGAGGTGGCAAAGTGTGCAGTATAATTTATGCAATATAAATACAGCATAAATGCAGCTTTTTGCTTGTGTTTAGATTGCAGTTCATAGTAGTATTTATAATAAACAATAATATTGAGGAGGAGAATGAAAGATGCGAAAGGGTAAAGTATGGATTTGTCTTTGCCTTGCTTTTCTGTTTGTCCTACCTCTGGGGATTGCCTACGCGCAGGAAAAACCCATTAAAATCGGCCTTCAAGCTCCTATTACCGGGCAATGGGCTTACGAGGGAGAAATGGCTAAAAACTCGGTCGAGGTTGCCCTTCAGATGATTCAAGAAGAAGGGGGTATACTGGGCGGTCGCAAAATAGAAATCGTAATAGCAGACGACGCCTCCAACCCTCGAGACAGCGCTTTGGCAGCACAAAGGCTTGTTTCCCAACGCGTGGCTGCGGTTATTGGAACTTACGGCTCCTCGGTCAACGAACCAGCAGCAGATATATACGAAGCTAATAAAATGATCGACATAGGCTATGGCAGCACAGCTGTAAAACTGACCATGGCCAAAGAACGCAAATATTTCTTCAGGACTTGCGGGCGCGACGATACGCAAGGACAATTTTTCAGCGAATACTCTGTTGAAGAGATGAAAGCCCGTCGTATAGCGATCATGCACGATAATACGACATTTGCATTAGGTGTGGCCGAAGAAGCCAAAAAAGCCCTTAAACAGTACCTCGATGCAGGAATAGCTGAACTGGTCTTTTACGATGCCATCACCCCGGGGGAAAAGGATTTTACGCCCATCCTTACAAAACTTCGGGAAACAAATCCTGACGTATGGTATTTCACCGGATATTTTCCAGAAGCAGGGCTGCTTGTACGCCAAGGTCGAGATCTGGGGATAAAATGTCCCTTCGTCGGGGGAAATGCTGCCATTAATGAAGATTTCATTAAAATAGCGGGTTTAGATTACGCTAAGGGATGTCTCATGACCCAAGAACCCATGCCCACCGACCTGGACACCCCGAAGGCAAAACGCTTCCTCGAACTTTATAGGCAAAAGCACAACACCATACCAACAAGTCCATGGCCAGTCTATGCTGCTGATGCCTTGTTTGCATTGGCTTTTGCCATCGATAAAGCTGGTTCTACCGAAACGGACGCCATGTTAAACGTCCTTCGAACAGGCATGGAAGGTTGCGATGGCATCACGGGAAGCATAGGCTTCACCGATCGGGGGGATAGAAGGGGAATAATCTACAAGATGTACGTAGTGACCGAAAAAGGAGAGATGGTAGTTTACAATCCATAACACCATAACACAGGGAAAGAAAGGAGCGACTTATGATAATCTTAGAACAACTTTTAAACGGACTAACAATAGGTTCTTTTTACGCGCTCATCGCGCTTGGATATTCCATGGTTTATGGTGTCATGAAGTTGATTAACTTCGCCCACGGCGATTTGTTTGCTTTGGGAAGCTATTTAGGATATTCCCTTCTGATATGGGGAGCAGGGGCCGCGAGCCAAAGATTTGGTCTATGGGGAGGCATGATCGCGGCCCTCCTTTTTTCCTTCTTCGCGGTGGGGTGCGCGGGAGTTTTGATGGAAAGAGTGGCTTACCGTCCCGTTCAAAAATCGGGCAGACTACCTTTGGTGGTATCCGCTTTAGGTGTCTCCATATTTTTACAGAACTCGATAATGGCGATATGGGGACCAAGATATCAAGCATACCCCGCTTCGGTAGTCCCCACGCACGCTATACATTTGGGATGGCTTCACGTAACAATAATGCAACTGTTCATATTGATTTTATCTTTTATGCTGATGCTAACTTTATATTACATCGTCCAAAAGACGACGTTTGGTGCAGCGATAAGGGCTACGGCTCTGGATAGAGAAATGGCAACAATCCTGGGCGTCGACGTAAGAAAGATCACGTTATTCATCTTTTTTCTGGGTCCAGCATTAGGCGGCGTGGCAGGGGTAATGAATGGGATGTACTATCGTCAGATATCCTTTGTCATGGGATGGAATTATGGGCTTAAAGCCTTTACTGCAACTATACTTGGAGGCATAGGTAACATTCCAGCAGCGATGCTGGGAGGACTGCTACTCGGCATAGTCGAGATGTTTGGAGCGGCCTATATATCGAGTGCGTGGAAGGATGTCTTTACATTTTTAATTCTCATCATCATATTAATTTTCCGTCCAACAGGACTAATAGGCGAAAAGGTCGCCGAAAAGGTGTAACCCATGGGTAAGGGTCGAGGAACATCTAAATTTTCGCTATTGGCCATCATTCTCCTTTTTTGCCTCTATCCTCTTTTTTCTAACTTTTACTGGACAGACGTGGCTTTTTTCTTCGGAGTATACGCGCTACTTGGCTTGAGCCTAAACATCGTATTAGGGGAGACGGGATTATTTGATTTAGGACATGCTGCCTTTTACGCCATCGGCGCTTATATCACAGCCATCTTAAATACGTTGTATGGCATCCCAATAATATGGCTAATTCCACTCAGTGCTATAGGTGCAGGCCTTTTTGCGTATATAGTCACTTCTCCTATCATACATCTCCGTGGAGATTATCTGTGCGTTGTAACCATTGGCATAGGAGAGATCGTAAGATTAGCACTGATAAATAACCCCTTCGGATTAACAGGTGGGCCAAATGGCATAACCGGCGTAGGGAGACCTTCTCTTGGGCCTTTTTTAATAGACTCTCCCACTCGTTTTTACTTTTATGTATGGGGTATTTTGGTCATAGTTATAATATGTCTAATTCGACTGCAACGTTCTCGGATCGGCAGAGCGTGGAATTATCTTCGCGAAGACGATATTGCCGCCGAGACGAGCGGCATTGATGTAAGGCACTTCAAACTTTTAGCATTCGTAATGGGAGCTGCATTAGCCGGAGTAGCAGGCAACATTTATGCGAGCAAATTAATGATCGTTTCACCGGATACCTTTACTTTCATGGAATCTTCCATGCTTTTTTGCATCGTAATGTTAGGTGGTTTGGGCTCCATACCCGGTTCTATCCTTGGGGCTGGCATTATAACTGTGTTCCCGGAAATCTTTCGAATCGTTGCAAACTACAGGATGCTTTTTTTTGGAGGAGCCTTGGTATTGACGATGATATTTCGTCCAGGGGGAATTTGGCCGCGAAAAAGAGAAGCTTTGAGACTGCAAGTTAGTAATATCGATGATGTCAAGGGAAAAGTAAGGGGCAAATTAAAGGCAATTGACAAAAGCCAAAACATGAAAAAAACCACGAGCAAAAATAATTCTAATGAACCAAATACAATTGGAAATCACATTTTAACAACCGATAAACTGACAATGACCTTTGGGGGGCTCGTCGCTGTTAATGAGTTCGATTTGGCCGTTAGCCAAGGAAAGATAACGAGTATAATAGGGCCCAACGGCGCAGGAAAGACCACGGTATTTAACGTCGTAACCGGGATATATAAGCCGGTATCTGGTCGAGTTTATTTCGAGGGCAACGACATTACGGGCTTGAAACCGCACAAGATCGCAGAGTTGGGCTTAGCGCGCACTTTTCAAAATATCAGGCTTTTTCCCAATCTAACTTGCATTGAAAACGTCATGGCCGGGCTTCATCATAGAATGAACTCTTACGTACTGTCTTCGATCGTAAGAACCGAATCTCAACGAGCGGAAGAAAAGTGGGCATTAGAGATTGCCATGCATTGGCTCGAAAAAACCGGATTAGGCGACGTGCATGACGAACTCGCCAAAAACTTGCCCTACGGAAAGCAAAAACTCCTGGAACTGGCAAGGGCATTGTCATCCTCCCCGAGGTTATTAATTCTGGACGAACCTTCTTCCGGTTTAAACGATAAAGAAACGGAGGAACTTATGGTATTTTTGGAGAGCCTCTTAGAAGAACAAAACCTTACCATTTTGCTAATCGAACATGACATGAACGTGGTCATGGGCATTTCCCATTGGGTCGTGGTGATGGATATGGGAATGAAAATAGCAGAAGGAACACCAAAAGAAATCTACAACCATCCAAAGGTCATCGAAGCCTACTTGGGCAGGGAGGAATAGGGCATGTCCGAGTTGTTAGTCCTGGAAAATGTCGTTGTTACCTATGGGGCTGTTCAGGCTTTAAAGGATGTATCGCTAAAGCTTTATGAAGGCCAAATAGTAGCTGTCTTAGGAGCAAACGGAGCGGGCAAATCGACCATGCTTAAATCTATCTCAAAGATAGTGCCTTTGCAAAGCGGAAAAATATATTATAAGGGCAAAGACCTGAGTCTCGTACCTGCACACGAGCTTGCCTCTTTAGGGATTTCACACGTACCCGAGGGAAGAAGGGTATTTTCCACCCTTACGGTGGAAGAAAATTTAAACCTCGGGGCTTATGGCGGAAGAGAACGGCTGTCTCAGAAAGAAGTCGAAGCGGAGAAACAATGGATCTTCGAGCTCTTCCCGGTGCTTTTGGAGAGAAAAAACCAGCTTGCCGGCACACTTTCCGGGGGGGAACAACAGATGCTTGCCCTCGGAAGAGGACTGATTTCCAAACCTACCCTTCTTTTGTTGGATGAACCTTCCCTTGGATTGGCACCGATATTGGTAAAAGAAATATTTAACGCCATAAGAAAGATTCACGAAGAACGCGGCGTCTCGATTTTGTTGGTGGAACAAAATGCTAAAAAAGCCTTAGCTGAAGCACATTACGCCTACATCCTCGAGACCGGCAAAATTAGCATCGAAGGACCATCAAGTCAACTAGCTAATGACGATAGGGTAAAAGCTGCCTATCTAGGCGGAAGCGCCTTGGAGAAGAAGTTTGAGAATAAATAGGGAGCTGCAGAAAGATGAGAACAAGATTTTTGAGTAATCTTATTAGTTGTATAATTTTGTTGCTTTTGCTCGATCTAGCGTTTGCTTTTAGTTCCAACGCAAACCTGGAGGTGTTGCAAATGCAGATAAAGATTACTTCAACAGCTTTTAAAGAAGGTGAATTCATCCCTTCCAAGTACACCTGTGACGGCAAAAATATAATGCCGCCTCTTAGTTGGCAGGGGATACCTCCTGAAACACAGAGCATAGTTTTGATCGTCGATGATCCGGACGCGCCAGGCGGGACGTTCACGCATGCCATTTTCTTTGATATCGATCCAAAAAAAGAAAGCTTAAGCGAAGGAGAAACGCCAGGAGTCGCAGGAATCAATGATTTTGGACGTCTAGGGTACGGAGGTCCTTGTCCGCCAAGAGGGCATGGCGTACACAGATATTACTTTAAAGT
>JAAYTM010000159.1 GCA_012518015.1 Synergistaceae bacterium | reverse complement strand
AGATATCCTTTCCATCCATCCCAAACTATATTATAGGTGCAACCGTAGGAAGAACAACCGATGAAGTCCTTCTGTGTCAATGCAGCAAAAGCGATCAACGGTGCACATATTATTGTCAAAACAAAAAGTATTAAAATTGTTTTTTTCATTTTTTATCTACCCCCTTCTTTTAAATTCGGGGGCGGCGACTTCATAAAACGTCAAGTGTATTACAAATTATAAGGATGACGATTCGTAATGTCAATACGTGAAATTGCATCACTTAAATAAAATCAAAGCGAAATCATCCCTTTGGAGACATGTGTAGGGAAAATTGGGAAGAGGAAGACAAAGAAGTGGCATTGAAGGAGAGAGAAGTGCGATACGGAAGTTTAACTAGTTGTGATTCATCATTAAAAAAGGAGAACCATTTTAAAGCAGTTCTCCTTTGTGCTCTTTTGATACAATCGCATGTTTCAAAACTTAGTATTGTTAGTTTATTGCGTTTGGTGCCGGCTCTCCTCTAGCGAGCAATATGGCAGAATCAACCATGCTTTGAGTCTGGCGCATAATGCTTTCTTTGGTCTGAATGAGTCTGTGAGGTGTAGCTATAACATTGTCCAGTTCAAGCAATGGATTATCCGCCTGCAACGGTTCCTGCTCAAAGACATCGAGCCCAGCTCCAGCAATCTCACAATTCTTTAAGGCCTGGTAGAGAGCCACTTCATCGATAATCGCACCGCGGGCAGTGTTTATAATAAAGGCTGATGGCTTCATAAGTTTAAAGGCTTCTGTACTGAAAAGGTGGCGTGTTCCAGCGGTTAGAGGACAGTGAATGCTGATGTAATCGGAGTATTTAAGCATGTTCTTAAAGTCTACGCAAGTTATGCCTATCTCATTAATTTTCGATGAATCTATGTAGGGGTCATAAACGTTGATTTTCATACCTAGTCCCTTTGCAATTCGAGCTACATGGCGGCCAATACGTCCAAATCCCACGAGACCTAGAATCTTGCCATACATTTCTGTGCCCAAAGCGTGCATGTGCTCCGCTGCATGTACGTTCTTATTCAGTGTTATAAGGTGACGCGATAAGGCTAACATGAGCAACACTGCCGATTCTGCCACTGAGATATGGTTGCCTGGAGAAATAATCACTTTGATTCCCATCTTGGTTGCGGCTTCTACATCAATATGGTCCACTCCCACTCCGGCTTTTATGACAGCTTTTAACTTTCTACCCTTCAAAAGCAGTGTTTCATCTACCTTATAGAGGCGTATTAGGAGAACGTCCACTTCGGGAAGCCATGCTATAAAGGCCTCTTCCTCATCTGGTGAAAAATATCTAACGGTGCCCCACTCATTAAGGAGTCTCAGAATAGCCATAACTTCTGGCCTTCGATCCACATCTAATACTGCAAAATTCATAATACCGCCTCCACCGTTAAAGATCCTGGCAAAGGGATACGAGTTTATCATATTCGCCTTCGTGCATGTTGTAGCAGTGTTCAGGCCCTGGATATATCTGTTTGCGGACTTCGCTAACGAAGGTTTTGGCAGCTGCCACGGCTATTTCTTTAAGGTTCGCGTACCGTTTAGCAAAACGTGGCGTCCTTTCAAAAAAGCCAAGAAGGTCATAAAGGTTGATCATGGGAGAGTCGCTGTAAGGGCCAGCTCCGGTTCCTAAGAATGGGATAGAGAGCTTTTCATATATAATTCTGGCCACTTCTTGGGGAACAGACTCTACGACGACGGCTACCGCTCCTGCCTTTTCAAATTCAATTACGTTCTTGATGAGTTGGTAGGCTGCTTCGGCATCTCTTCCTTGGGTTTTATATCCTCCAAGCATATTTATGGACTGGGGAGTGAGTCCCGTATGAGCAACGACCGGAATAGATGCCTCAGTAAGACGGCGAATGAGTGGAACTATCTCTGCACCGCCCTCGATCTTTACGCTATCCGTTCCTGCCTCTTTGAGGTACCGAATAGCATTTCTAACAGCCTCTTCCCCAGAAACTTGGTAGCTTCCAAAAGGCATGTCCCCCATGATAAAAGCGGTGGGAGCTCCCTTGCGGACAGCAATCGCATGCTCAATCATTATATCAAGCTTTGCCCCAAGAGTATCTTCATTTCCAAAGGTAATCATGGATATGGAGTCACCCACGTTTATAATATCAATGCCAGCCTCTTCGGCGATGCATGCCATCGGATAATCGTAAAGAGCGGTACGAGGCATTTTTTCTCCCTTTGCTTTTTTTTCGTAGAGGTACGGAACTCCCTTGCGTTTCATTATGCATTCCTCCTTAATAGTTGTTGTTTATATTTGTTAAAAAGAGCATAGAGAACTGAAGCCACACTAAGAACAAAAAGTACGAGAGAGATGGGTCTAGTGAAGAAGATCGCGTAGCTTCCATTTGAAATAATTAACGACTGCCATAGGGCGTCTTCTGCAATCGGGCCAAGTATAATTCCCAGTACAATCGGGGCGAGGGGAAAATTAAAATGCTCTAGAACGACACCTATCACTCCGAAGACCAGCATGAGCGAGACATCCATAAAGCTATTCTGGATAGCGTATGAACCTGCAACGCTGAACACGATTATGAGAGGTACTAAAATTTTATTAGGAACACGCAAAACCTGAGGAAAGATTTTGAGTCCAGCCAGCCCCATGACAAACATGATGACGTTAGCGACAAGGAGGCTCATTATAAATCCATAGACAACATCCGGCCTCCCGGTAAAGAGCATAGGACCAGGGTTAAGACCATGGATGAGGAGTCCGCCAAGAAGTACTGCGGAAGCCGAGTTTCCCGGGATACCAAGAGTCAGAAGAGGCACAAGGGATCCGCCAACAACGGCATTATTGCTTGCTTCAGATGCAGCAACCCCTTCGATAATACCTGTTCCGAAAGTTTCTGGACGGTCAGATTTTCGCTTTGCTTCACTATAACTTACAAAAGAGGCAATATCAGCCCCTGCTCCAGGAAGAATTCCAACAATAGTTCCAATGATAGACGAGCGCAAAAGAGTCTTGCGAATCGAATGGAGTTCCGTCCATGAAGGAAGCGCGTTTCCTATAAGGTTCGACTTTGCAGGAACAGCATTTTTACTATCCGGCTTAAGGCAAAGCCGCAGAGCCTGAGAGAAAGAGAATAATCCAATAAGCGCCGGAACAAGAGAAACGCCATCATAGAGACCAACATTGCCAAAAGTAAATCTTGGGAAACCTTCTATTGTGTCAAAACCCACCGTTGCAATTAATAACCCAAAAGCACCAGCGAGGAAGCCTTTAATGAGGCTTTTATCATCGGAAAGAGAGATTATGATTGTAAGGCCAAGAACGGCTACCATAAAATATTCTGGAGGTCCAAAGGACAGAGCAAAGGATGCTAGAGGTGGAGCGAGAGAGAGAAGGATCACTGCGCCTAAGATGCCACCAATAAAGGAAGAAACAAGAGCTATCCCTAGCGCTTTTGCTCCCTGTCCTTTTTGCGTCATAGGATATCCGTCAAATACAGTTGCGCAAGATGCAGCTGTGCCAGGGGTTCTCAAAAGTATGGCAGAAATAGATCCTCCATAAACAGACCCATTATATAAGCCACCTAACATGGCGAGACCTGCTATAGGAGACAAAGAAAATGTAAAGGGAACAAAAAGGGCTATGCCCATTGTGGTAGACAATCCCGGCATTGCACCTATGATGATGCCGCAAAAGGTACCGATACCTATAAGAAACAAGTTTGTTAAGCTAAAAAAGCTAACAACACCTAGAGCTATATTTTGAAGAAGATTTATACCCATATTAATATTCCTCCATAATCACTAAAGAGAGAAAGGGAAACGGGGCAGGGGCACCCCTAAAACATAGGCAAAAAGTATAAATATGACCGCAGATGCCCCTACTGATATTGCGGCAATTGTTGTAATTCGCCGCACTCCTAACACTGCCATGCTTGCGCTTGTGTAAATAAAAGTAGATACCACATATCCTAGCCTGGGGATTATAGCTAAATATATTGCCGATAAAACAAAGATTATCACTGGCTTGATCGAGAGAGAAACAGATGCTCCTTCTTTTTTACGCCAGGATTCTATTCCCCACAAAACTGAAAGTACGAGAATGAATATAAGGATCCGTTGTGGAAAATATGCTGATACTTCTGGAAATCCGAGTGTGTGAACGTATAATGCAATTGAGGTGCCGGCAAAAAACATCGCAAGCAGAACATCAAAATTGAAAGACATGACAAACTCCTCTTATATTTTTAATTTCAATTTTTGTAATTACAGAGCTTCGCATTTTTTAGACACCATCATATATTCGGGTAATTTACACTTTTGAATATTGATACCCTATTGCTAATCTGCACTTTCAAGAAGTTGGCGGATGACTTCGCTCTCTTCTGCCAGCTCTTTAGCGTAAGCATCGGGGTCTATGTATTCAAAGGTTTGCCCCATATTTTTAACAGTTTTCAAGTAATCTTCGTCGGTAAGAGCTTTTTTAAAGGCTTCGCGCAAAGTAGTGAGGATCTCGGGATCTAATCCCTTGGGGGCGACGATTGCCCTGCTTGAACTTGAGATAACCCCGTAACCTTGTTCTTTGAAGGTCGGAACTTCGGGCAGTTGTTCGTGGCGCTTTTCAGCCATTATTCCAAGAAGACGAATCTGACCTGACTGTACGAATGGAATGGCTTCATCAACATTGAAGGCAATGAGTTTGACGTGGTT
>JAAYTM010000025.1 GCA_012518015.1 Synergistaceae bacterium | reverse complement strand
GGCCTTGGCAAGAGTATCTTGATTTTCATGCATTGCCTTGCATAGGTTATATACAAGGTCTTCGTCCAAGTCATTGCGCACTACTATGCAGGTATAATCTCCAACTACCTTTACGGGTTCATCTTTGACAGACTTGTAAATGCCAGGATCTACTGTGAAGGTTACTGTGCCGTAATCAACACCAATCTTATCGAGGGTTTCCTGTTCCATTCCTAGGATAACTACGTCTGTCTGGCTTTCAATTTGCATTACAATGGAGGCAACTTTTCCCACAGAGAAGGCAAAGACGTCAAGATGGTTATCGGCAATCAGGTCTGCACCGTCGGAGTAGGAAGCGTATTCTACAGAGCCACCCCATTCTTTCAGAGCATTACGATAGTCAAGTCCAAAACCGGACTTAAAAACGGCATTGACCATGAACTCGGAGCCAGTTCCGGTCTTCAGTGTTGCAAAACGAGTTGGTATCTTACGAGCAACCAAATCGTCAAGGGACTTAATGTTATGTTTCTCCACAAAATCTTTGCGGGCAATAAAATAAGTGTACTGAGTATAGAGGTTTGCCAGTATAGTTGCGTTCTCAACGGGAGTTTCAAAGGGAGGCATGCCACCTTTTTGAGCAACGGCAACCATAGAAGTATTGGAAAAACCAAGATCGCCTTTTCCCTTATCTGCATTGATAATGTTGGCAATAGCACCGCCGCTTATGCTCGTAGTGGGGATAACCGTCTGAGTCCAGAGGTCAGCGAGGGCGCCGCCCAAAGCAAACCAGTTTCCGCCTGGAGGTCCAGCCATAAAGCGAAGCTGGGAAGGCGTATCAGCAAAACCGACAGAAGTGAAAAACACGCAGATCAACGCGAGTGACACAATGAAGCTTCTTTTCAAGATAAACCCTCCTTACTGTTTTTAAAGATTAATTTATGAAGACAAAAGTCACACCTAATCCCCGGATAACTTTACAAGGCTTAAGAAACTATGTCAAGAATGTTTTTTGGCTTTATTTCAACCAGTGTGGAAAATTTTAGGCGGCAAGAGCCGGGGCTGATCGTTCTGATATAGGTTTCTGCGTTACAAAAATTACAAACTTGACCAAAGGCAGGCCGATTCTCAGGACGTATTAAACCCTAAAAAAAGACAGCTGTTATAATATTATTGTCTATGAATAAAAAGGCAGAGAACGCTTAAAATTCCTAAAATACCTGCCTTAATTTTTATATTTTATATATTGAAAAAGAAATCGCGGAAGACATAACGAGGGTCTTTAAGCGTAAAATATGCCATTTCTGAAGGAGGTTAAGACAATGAAAAAGGAAATATCCGGCGTGACGATCGAATGCGTAAAAGGAGATATAGTGAAACAACCCGACGTAACCGCTATCGTCAATGCTGCCAATGCCTGGTTAAGGATGGGTGGGGGAGTTGCAGGCGCCATTCACAGGGCTGCCGGGCCCGGTCTTGAAGAAGAATGCCGCCCACTTGCGCCCATAAAACCCGGAGAGGCGGTAATTACGGGAGGACACAACCTTCCAAATAAATACGTCATTCACTGTCTTGGCCCACGTTACGGGATAGACAAACCTGAAGATAAGCTTTTGGCAGATTGCTACAGAAATGCATTAAAATTGGCAGATGAACACGAAATAGATTCCATCGCCTTCCCGGCCATTTCCACGGGCATATTTGGCTATCCGGTCGAAGAGGCGGCAGAAGTTGCCCTTAAAACGGTCAAAGAGGTAATACCAGCACTCAAACATGTAAAGCTCATTCGATTTGTACTTCACAGTGACTTTGACCTCAAGGTTCACGAGAAAGTGCTGGAAAGCCTGTAGGCTACTTAGAATAAGCGGCTTAACATCGGGCTTCTTTGCTATATAGGCCTTCGAGTGTTATTGTTTTGGACCGGAATGTATAGCAAATTACATTATTAACGATCGGGATTTCCTAAGCGAGCATAAGAAACTAGCATTACGAGAAGTTATAGTTTCGCTGTAATGGTAGATTGGTAATAGAACGAGATGAAGATAGTTTCTTTGTTTCCGCTAATAGCGAGGTTGTTCCTCTCAAGGCTAACCAGTGGAGGAGTTCTTGTAAACTTTCATGAGGCCATTTGGTTGCACATAGTTGATTTCTTAGAGAGCAGATGGGCTAATTTTTGAGCATTGAACGTTGGGGATATTTCCGCTTATCAAATCCCCCCAAAGGTCCTTCAAATTTTCTTTAAGTTCTTCCAGCGCTTCTCCTTGAGCCCAGCAATCGGGGAACTCTTCGAAATAACCGACACACATATTGCCATCTTGCCAATATATAAATTTTTGCTTCATTGACCATCGGCCCCACTTTATCCCTTTTATCATGCAATAGCGAAAATTACTAAGACGTAGGCGGCCTCACTGACAATATCATAACAACCAAGCTAATTTTAGGCATCCTAAAAGAGTTTAATCAGAATTTCCAAAATTTTGTTATAGAATATAATGTAATGATTAAGGGAGGTAGTTCCTGCGAGGAGGAAATGTAGTGCAAGAAATTTGGTATGTTTTTAAGGACGATAAACTCCTTTTGTGTCGTTCTTCTGAACCAAGGCTTTTGACCTCTTGCGATGTTGGGGCACTTTCTGGGTTGTTGATAAATAAAGGAACTGTCGTAATAGGCGATCGTGATAAAGGCAAGGTCATCAACGAATTTTGGGGAGAAATGGCCCATAACGCTGCAGTCCCGGGAAACATGATTACCATGGGATTGCGCGAAGTGGGATCGGCTTTTGGCGAAGAAGTCTTTTATAAAGCTGCAAGGGCATTTCAGTTGATGAAGTGGTACGGGCATCATTTATTTTGCATGTCCTGTGGCGGTAGGCTAAAGCCTTCGCCATTTGACAACGGAAAAATTTGTCCCTTCTGTGGGGCAATCTTTTATCCTCCCGTGACGCCTGCCATTATAGTGGCAGTTGAAAGGGAAGGAAAAATACTTCTTGCAAGAAACGCCAACTTTCCCCCCGGCCGATATAGCGTAATCGCGGGGTTCGTCGAGCCTGGGGAAAGCTTTGAGGATGCGGTCAGGCGAGAAGTAAAAGAAGAAGTTTCCGTAGAAGTAAAAAACATCCGTTATTTTGGAAGCCAACCGTGGCCCTTTCCTCACACGATCATGGTTGGTTTTACCGCTCAGTGGGCTTCGGGAGAAATAAAGCCGGACGGTAGGGAGATCCTGGATGCCCGGTGGTTCGCCCCTGATGAATTGCCCGATATCCCATCAGGCATCAGCATATCGCGCAAGCTCATAGATCATTTTAGGCAATATAATATCTGATCCACCGAAATTCAAGATTCAAGATCTGACCCTCCTAGCTTCTAGGATTACTAAAAGTTCCAAAACTTTCTTGATGTGATCTAGGACAATAGGGTCTAAGTCTTTGAGCATTTCACTAATATAATCGGTGTAACGTTTGATGATTTTTGAAACCTCATTTACACCTTTATCGGTAATTCTTATGTAGCAAACCCGACCGTCTACCGGTGAAGGTTCTCTAAAAACATAGCTTTTGTTTTCCAACCGATCTATGATTTTACTTGTTCCACTTTTCGTGATGTTCAATTTTTTCGCCATTTCTAGTACTGTGATATCATCGTATTCACATAATTTTTTCAATGCTATAAATTCAATAAATGATAAATCTCCGCAATATTTACCGCCAAGGCCTTGACTTCCGAAACACCACGATAACTCCTGGATTAAATTATAAATATCAAACATTATTCTATTCACATTTTTCCTCCTGCACGGCAATATTGTTTACATTATTTAGAAAATTTTACCAACAATAGTTTCCATTGTCAACTAGAAAG
>JAAYTM010000158.1 GCA_012518015.1 Synergistaceae bacterium | reverse complement strand
AGATTAAAATTTGTGTTTTGGGGGACATATCCCATTAAGTGCAAGGCCTGCCTTGGTTCAAGGCCGTCGAAAAGCCTTACTTCCCCTCTTCGAGGGACGCAAAGTCCCAAGATAAGCTTGAGTAAAGTTGTTTTTCCTCCCCCATTTGGTCCGATTATGACCAAAAATTCCTTTGGAGGAACTGAAAAGGAGACCTTGCGAAGCACAAAGGAGTTGTTGTAGGAAAACCACACGTCTTTGAATAAAATGTCATAAGCAGGAGAACTTTGTTGGGACATTTATAACACCCTCGAAAAAATTCTTGCCACTGCCTTTAAGTTGTCAGCCCAGTCTTTGGACAAGGGATCGATCTCGATTATTTGCGCGCCTATGGCTTTTGCCACGGCTTGAGCTCCCTTTTTTGAATGCTGAGGCGAGACGAAGATCACTTTAATCCCCTCTTTTCGTGCCTTCTCTATTAGACGGACTAACTGAGCTCCCTTGGGTTCCTTTCCTTCGACCTCTATCGGGACTTGAATGAGACCATAGTCACTTGCGAAGTGCCCCCATGCCGGATGAAAGACCAAGAATTTCTTGCCTCGCACCGCTTTTAAAATATTCCATATCTCTTCGTCTAGGGCCACAATATCCTTTAACAAATCCTGATAGTTTTTTCTGTAAACCTCTACTCCTTCTGGGCTGACAAGGGCGAGGCTTCGGTAAACATCGTCGGCGATCTTTAATGCTACAAGAGCAGAAGTCCAAATGTGAGGATCAGAGCCCTGACATTTTTCATCGTGATCTTCCATGCTTGTGGCTCCTGAACTAATGTCTACTACGAGTAAGTCTGGATTTGAAGATTTTATCTTCGGCAGGATGTTCGTCTCAAAAGGAAAGTTCGTTGAAAAATAAATTCGTGCCTTTGAAAGTGCCACCATTTGTCTGGGTTTTGGTTCGAAGGCGTGGGGGTCATCCTTTGGACCTATCAGTGATTCCACCTGAACTTCATTGCCTCCTATGCGTTCGATGAAGTACGCAATTGGCGGCACTGAGGTGAATACTATCGTCTTATCATTGCCAAAAGCCGTAGTCTCATTGGCAAGTGACGTTGATATCAATATGATCGCGAGCAGGAAAAAAGTTTCAAAAAAACGTTTATACTTCACCCCGTGCTCCTCCTTCATTAGCTGAAGCGGACTGTGCCTTTTTGCAACATTCCGTACACAAGCCTTCGGCAGTAACCAGCAGTCGATGTACCCGGAACCCTTTTTTCTTTAGCGCTCCGATCTCTTTGAGGCTTTTATCTAGAGGCTGTAAGCAAAATAATTTTCCGCACTCCTCACAATGAAAGTGTGCATGTGGAAGGTCGAAGGAGCCCGCCTTGCCGTAATATCGGCAATTTCCGACCTCAGCCACATACTTAATAAGCCCCACGTTCTCAAAGGCATTGATTGTACGGTAAACGGTCGCAAGGTCTATGGTTTCTTCGTCTTCCTTTTCAGCAAGCAGGTGGTGCAATTCTCCTGCGGTAAAGTGACAGCTGCATTCGCATATTTTTAGAAAAATGGCAACACGCTGCTTTGTAGCCGCCAGACCCTTTTTCTTTAAAATGTCTCTTGCCATATTTTCGTTCATGTAAAGTATTTTATCCTGTTTGCAAATGATTTGCAAACAGGATAAAACCTTCGAGATTTCATGATCATGTTATAATCCTGTCAGAATAACCTATCGTGAGCCCCTCCAAGAAATGTTTCACGTGAAACATTTCTTGGAGGGAAATAAAGATAAATGGAGGCGATGAGTTATGGAAGTGCTTCATGCACCTTGGCGCATGAAATATATTGCCGAATCGAGTTCCAAGAATATGGATTGTATTTTTTGCGAATTCGTGAAGGAAAATGAAGACGAGAAAAGGCTGATTTTATATAGAGGCAAAAAAGCATTTATAATGTTAAACGCCTTTCCCTACAATCCCGGACATTTGATGGTGGCGCCCTTTCGCCACACGGGCGATTACGACGCGTTGAGCGAGGAAGAGATTTTGGAGTTAAACCTCTTGGTTCAAAGGTGCATAAAAGTCATCAAAAAAACCATGAATCCCCATGGCTTCAACATTGGAGTAAATATGGGCAAAGTAGCTGGAGCTGGCTTCGAGGGGCATGTCCATGTGCATATAGTGCCCAGGTGGGAAGGCGATACGAACTTTATGCCAGTTGTAGGGGAGACCAAGGTGATACCGGAAGCCCTGGATGTAACTTATAAAAAACTCAAGGAGGCATGGGAAGAATAAGTGGCAAAAGGCAGCGTCTATTTGGAACCTAGAGAAAATGCAAAAGTGGAGTTGACCATAAGAAGGTCTCGTTTCATAGGCCACCTCAGGGTTGCCGGGTCAGTAGAAGAGGCAAAAAAGATCATCAGAGAAATATCAAAAGAGCATTCCAATGCAACACACAATTGTTGGGCTTACAAGGTGGGCGTTGATTTTCCTCAAAAGCATTATTCCGATGGAGGTGAGCCTTCCGGGACGGCGGGCAAGCCTATCTTAGGTGAAATTGAACGAGCAAACCTTACCAATGCGGTCATCGTCGTTACTCGTTATTTTGGAGGAATAAAGCTTGGCGTTAGGGGGCTCATTGAAGCATATGGCCAAACAGCGAGGGAGGCAATAAAGGCAGCCGGGGTTGTCCGAAAGGTTAAGGGAAAAGAAATAATGATCGAGGTGCCTTACGATAAGCAGAGCCTCATATACTCACAGTTTAAATCGATGGGAATAGACGACTCCAACTGGGAGGCACTATACGGAGAAAAAGTCCGTCTTTATGGTAAGATTCCGGACTTTTTGGTTGAAGAGGTAGAAGAGTTACTTTCAAATTACGTAGGGCAGGGTTGGGTTTTCTCGTGGAGCTGGGTAGATGGAGCTTACTAACTTGCGAGGGTGATGACGTTCGTGTTTGACTTTGAAACGAAATCGGTTATTTTAGCTGGTTTGTTCGTGTGTCTTACGGCCGTTGGGGCTTGGATAAGGATCCCTTTTCCCATCGTTCCTTTGACACTACAAGTATTTTTTGTACTCCTTTCAGGCATGTGCTTAGGGCCAAAGTGGGGAGCAATGTCGCAAGCCGTGTACATTGGAATGGGGTTGATCGGATTGCCGGTTTTTGCGGGCGCAAGCGGCCCGCACATCTTATTTTCACCCACATGTGGTTATTTGGTGGGTTTTATACTTGCCTCCTATGTGACAGGTAAGGTGTCAAGTGGAGAAGCGAAGTTTTTTCGATTTCTGGGTTCTTCCCTTTTAGGGCTTCTGGCGATTTACTTGTGTGGAATAATAGGCTTATATCTAAATTTAAACTTCGTTGTGGGCAAGGAAGTTTCTTTTATTGGGACGATAAAGATAGGTATCTTACCCTTTTTGGCTGCAGACGCATTAAAAGCAGCTGCGGCGGCCATCCTTGCCTCTAGGGTAGCGCCGCAGCTTTTAAATATGAGGGCAAGAGCCGGACTCAAGACAGGGACATAAACCAGGGATCTTGCCAGAATGTGTAAAATGTAACAAGAGAAAGCAAGTTGATATTTTAGCATTAATAAGTAGTCAAGTAATAAAAGTGAAGAAAGATTAAAAATTAATTAACGATAAATGTTTTAAATAATTTTGTAAAAAGACGTAACGGTAAACGCGCTTTTAAATTGATTCATAAAGGTTAAGGCATTCGTTGTATCAGCGGTTCGACAAACTGGATTTCAGAATCCCAGGGAAATAAAATCCACGTGTCTTGACTGACCTCGGTGACATAGGTGTCTACGTAAGGTTTTCCGTCAGGTTTTGCGTAAACCGTGGCGAAATGAGCATCGGGCAACATTTGCCTTACGATTTTGGCGGTCTTGCCAGTGTCCACCAAGTCATCAATAATGAGGGCATTCCCCCCGTCAATGCCCTCTATGCTTTTTATTATCTTCAGCTCTCCCTGCTCCTTTAAAGTGTAGCTTGACACACAAACGGTATCGACGTAGTGGATATCGAGTTCTCTGGCGATAATGGCAGCCGGAACCAAGCCACCCCTAACGATAGCGATTATCTTGTCCCAGGACTGACCCTTATCGATCAGACGCCAAGCTAGGGCTTTGCTGTCCCTGTGAAGCTGGTCCCACGACACCGGAAAAGTTCTTTTATAACGATTTTTACTGACCATAGGCGATCTCCCCTCACGGAAGTGTTATTTGTGTTATTGGTTATAGTAAATTGCGATGCAATTGTATTCTAGCATTAATTAACACCACAACGTACCGGAAACGAGTAATGCGTAGTTGGAAATCCTACAAGTTTTTTGATCACCAAAGAGGACTAATGGCCCTACTTGCTTAGCTGAGGGGTTCAATAAAAACGAGAAAGACGGTAGAATTTTAACTGACAATTATAATTTTTTTGAGGAGGTTGAAATAAGGTGAAGAGATCAGTTTTAATTGTCGCTCTTTTAATGGTTGCCATTTTTTGTACTCCTCTAATGGCCTTTGAAGCCATTCCCGCCGATAAGCTTAAGGTGGCCTGGTTGTACAATGGCCCCATTGGGGATGGCGGGTGGACCTACATGCACGACCAGGGGAGACTAGATGTAGAAAAGGCTTTCCCAGGCGTGACCACTATGTATGTGGAGTCCGTGCCCGAGGGGCCTGATTCGGTGAGGGCCATGGAAAATTTCATCAGAAATGGCGCAAAATTGATTTTCGCCACATCCTTTGGCTACATGGATTACGTCCAGGAAGCAGCTGGGAGGCATCAGGATACCATATTCATGCACTGCTCTGGATTTAAGAGAGCACATAACGTAGGCGTATATTTTGGACGAATGTACCAGTCAAGATATTTGACTGGATTGGTTGCAGGCAGTATGACCAAGAAAAATGTCATTGGGTTTGTAGCTGCCCATCCCATTCCTGAGGTAATAAGGGCACTCAATGCCTTTGCACTAGGCGCTCGCCATGCAAACCCCAACGTAAAGATAAAGGTGGTGTGGCTCTTTTCCTGGATAGATCCCGGCAAGGAAAAGGAGGCAGCTAAGGCTTTAATCGATGCCGGAGCCGATGTTCTGGGCATGCATGCCAATACCGGTGCAGTCCCACAAGCCGCTGAGGAGGCGGGAGTATATGTCATTGGTTATAACAACGATATGTCAAAGTATGCTCCCACAAAGCATCTCACGGCACCCATTTGGAATTGGGGAGCAGTATATAAATACACGGTTGGCAAAGTTATAGATGGCACGTGGGAACCTGAGGACATATGGTGGGGGTTAAAAGAAGGCATGGTCGATATTGCTCCTTACGGAAAAGATGTGCCTGAAAGCGTAAAGGAACTTGTGGAAAGCGAAAGACAACGTATTGTTTCGGGCAAATGGGATGTATTTGAAGGCCCAATTAAGGATAATCAGGGCAAAGTTAGAGTCGAAAAAGGACAAAAGCTTACTGACCAGGATTTGATATCTATGAATTGGCTCGTCGAAGGAGTGGAAGGGGAGCTCCCTAAATAAAATTGCAAGGGGCGTGCAGGGATTTTCTGCATGCCCCTCATGGATTGGGGTCGCGACATGACTGAAAACTATTTAGTTAAGATGCGCGGAATTACTAAGGCTTTCTATGGCATTAAGGCGAATGATGGAGTGGATTTTGACTTAAAGTGCGGAGAGGTTCATGCGCTACTTGGGGAAAACGGAGCCGGAAAAAGCACCCTAATGAGTGTGTTATGCGGTTTATACCAGCCAGATGATGGAGTAATTGTGGTTAATGGCAGGAAAGTTGTCTTTCATTCTCCCAAGGATGCCATAGCTAGGGGAATCGGAATAGTCCATCAACATTTCATGTTGGTGCCGAGCCTTACTGTGTGGGAAAATATGGCCCTTGGAAGCAGGGATATGGAGTTCGTAATTGATGAAAATGCTATTTGTGAGAGGATAAAAGAGCTTTCACAACGTTACGGCCTTGACGTAGACCCATTGACGCCCGTGTGGCAGCTTTCCATAGGAGAACAGCAGCGCGTTGCCATCTTGCGGATGCTTTATCATGAAGCGAATATATTGATTTTAGACGAACCTACCTCCGTTTTGACCCCTCAGGAAATTGAGAATTTATTTATAACCATAAAACACATGAAAGAAGAAGATTACGGCATAGTTTTCATCTCCCATAAACTAAGGGAGGTCTTTGAGATCGCCGATAGAATAACAGTTCTTAGGCGGGGCAGGGTTGTGGGATCCATGAAGACATTTGAGGCAACCCCTGAAAGGCTGGCCGAAATGATGGTTGGCACCTCGGGAGTCAGCGAAGTCCGAGCAACCGAGGAAAAGCCGAAGTCGAATGGAAAACCTCTTTTGGTGGCCGAGGATATCGTAGTAAATAACGACAAAGGGCTAATTGCCGTGGACGGCATAAGTTTTACTTTGAGGGAAAACCAGATATTGGGCATTGCTGGTGTAAGCGGCAATGGGCAAGGCGAATTGGCGGAAGCATTGTCCGGGATGCGAAAGATCGAAAGCGGAAGACTGTATTTTACGGTCGAAGATGTGACTTACGCCTCGGCAAGGCAGATGGTTGACCTGGGGGTTAAGTATATCCCGTCTGACCGCAAGGGAGTCGGTTTAGTTCCAAACATGAACGTAGCGGAAAATGTAGCTCTGCGCAAATATTGGCAGCCTCCTTTCAAGAAGGGATTTTTTATAGATTGGGACGAGGTTTACAGAGATTCCAAGTCCTTGGTGGAAAGTTATGAAATTTTAACGCCAGGAGTCAATATCCCGGTGAGGATGTTATCCGGGGGGAATTTACAGAAGTTGATATTGGCAAGGGAACTGTCAGGAGAGCTAAAAGTAGTAATAGCGATGCATCCTACCTGGGGATTGGACGTCAAGGCCACGGCTTTCGTCAGGGAAAAACTGCTGTCGGCAAGAAATGACGGCTCTGCCGTTTTGTTGATATCCGAGGATTTAGACGAGCTTTTGGCGTTAAGCGACGTGTTAGCCGTCATCTACAGAGGCAAGATCATGGGCATGATCGAAGGGCCAAAGGCCGAAAACATAGAAGAGATAGGGTTGATGATGGCGGGTATACCGACAAGCGTTGGGGGAGGAAATGTAATCGATGAGGATTAAGGTTGAGAAAAGGTTTTATATAACTAAATGGCAAGAAGTTTGCATTATTTTGGCATCAATTGTCCTGGCTTTTTCAAGCGGCGCTTTAGTTTTTCATTTTTTGGGGGTTGACCCTTTGGAAGCTTATAAAATGATGATTGACGGATCTTTGGGAGATTTTTACGGCGTGAGCGAAACCGTGGCAAAAACGATACCCCTCATAATGTGCTCTCTGGCTGTTGCGCTTTCTTTCACTATGGTAGTTTGGAATATTGGAGCGGAAGGACAATTTGTCCTGGGGGCATTGGCCTGCACGGCCTTTGTCAGGTACTTATATGTCGACAACTTTGTGGTCATGTTGGCCTGCATGGGGATATCGGCCTTACTGGCTGGGGGGTTGTGGGGAGCTTTTGCCGGTTTTTTAAAGGCCCGATGGAACGTGAACGAGATTATTACAACGTTAATGATGAATTATGTTGCCATACTTTTGTTGCAATATTTCGTTTACGGTTCATGGCGCGATCCTACCAGCTTAGGCTTTCCCATGACGCCTCTTTTCCCTAAAAGCGCACGGTTACATCAATTTTTCTCCACCAGAGTGCATTCTGGAATATTTTTTGCCGTTATAATCGCCCTTATCCTTTGGATCGTCGTTAGAAAAGGAGTATGGGGTTATGAAATAAGGGTGAGCGGTCAAAACCCAAAAGCGGCGGATTACGCGGGTATAAGGTCTACAAGAAATGTAATACTAGTCATGTTCTTATCGGGCGCTATAGCAGGCCTGGCTGGAATGGCAGAGATGGCCGGGTTGCATCGGCGTTTACAACCGGGCTTTGCCGTAGGTTACGGATATACTGCGATAATAATTGCCTGGCTGGCCAGGTTGCATCCCTTGGCCATAATTTTTGTCTCCTTCTTGTTTGGAGCCCTATTTGTCGGTGGGGAAAATTTGCAAATAGCCATGCGCCTACCGCTATCAAGTGTTCAGATATTGCAGGGATTGATATTGTTTTTCTTGCTCGGAGGGGAATTTTTCAGGAATTACCGTGTGAGCTTTATCTCCAGAAAGAGGTGACCCGCAATGGAATTGATCGTTCCAATTTTAGCTGCTGCCGTAAGAAGCGGTACGCCCATTTTATACGCTACGTTGGGTGAGATAATGACCGAGAAATCGGGCGTCTTGAACCTCGGACTTGAAGGGATCATGTTGATTGGAGCCTACGTGGGGTTTATCGTGACCTACAACACTGGATCACCTTTTTGGGGCCTCGTGGCAGCTTTTTTTGTGGGCATGGCCGTAAACGTCGTACACGCCTTTTTATGCATATCGTTAAAGGCGAATCAAGTAATTTGCGGACTTGCCATGACCATGTTTGGTACCGGGGTAAGTTCCCTTTTAGGGAGGGGCTATGTGGGAGAAACCATTGCAGGCCTTCAAGCCGTTGCTCTGCCTGGATTGTCATCTTTTCCCGTAGTCGGACCCGTGTTTTTCAGCCAAGACGTGATGGTTTATATCTCCTATTTGCTCGTTTTCGTTGTGTGGTTTTTGATGTACAAGACGAAATTTGGCTTGATGATAAGAGCTGTTGGCGATAGTCCCCTTTCAGCCGAAGCCGCTGGAATATCGGTATCTGCCGTGAGATATGCTTCGACACTGCTTGGGGGAGGCCTGGTATCCCTCGGAGGTGCTTATCTGACCGTCGTTTACAGTCACATGTGGGTTGACCTGATGACGGCTGGTAGAGGATGGATAGCAGTAGCGCTGGTCATATTTGCCATATGGAATCCTCTTAGAGCCGCTTTAGGTTCATATTTATTTGGTGGAGTAGAGGCCCTTCAGATGAGGATTCAAGCCGGTGGAACTACGGTTCCTGCTCCTTTGCTCATGATGCTTCCTTATATCCTGACAATCGCGGTATTGGTTGTCATATCGGTCTTCAAGGGAAGAGGAAGGATGCTTGGCGCTCCAAGTGCCTTGGGACTTCCCTTTTATAGGGAAGAAAGGGAGTAGCGGCTGTATTTTATTAAAAGAACGAGCTGCGGTTGTCTAGATTTAAGCCCCTTAGCTTCGTTTTAGCGGGCGTATGCGCCCTAACCTTAATATCCCTTATATCCCTTAACTTATTACCCGTAACGTCATCGGCTTTTAATTGCTCATCACGAGATTGTGCTCATTTAAGCGCGATACATTCAGTTTTCCCCGCATGATGGTCAATATTAGTCAGTCCCTTCTTACACTTTGCATGCTTCGCGACTGTTTCGATGATCGCAATGTACGTAGGGATGTTGCCTCGCCTTCTTGTAAACGTAACTTTACGGACAATTTGAGATTAGGACGTCGTTCCTCGAGTTTTGCACGTTGTCTAGTTGGCAATTTAATATACCTCATAATTTTGTTTATGACAACTTCTTCGCGAAATATATGATATGCAAGAAAGTCAATTTGTCTTTGCGAAGTCTTCACGCCTTCCATGAAATGATTTTTTAAGGCTGAATTTGCAATATAAAGAGCGATATGAAGAGTAGGTAAGAATTGACTAATATTGACCATTTGTTGTGATTTCTTTTAATGGGCATCTTGGCATCGTAACCGATGGCTGCATGATGTTGGGATGATAAAATTGTCATGGCGAGCTCGCGGCTAAGGAGTGAAAATCATGAGCTTTTTTGACAGTTTCTCTGAGTTTGAGCTTTGCAAAGGCCCGCTCTTGTTGGGGCGTTTTTTAAATAGAATTAATCGCTTCGTAGTTCAGGTGGAGATCGAAGGAAGTGTGACCTTTTCGTATTTGCCTAACCCTGGCAGGTTGTGGGAGATACTTTTACCGGGAGCTTATTTGTTGCTCGCCCCTTCAAGAGGCGAATTGCCCTATAAGGTAATAGCGGCGAAACGTTTGGGCAATTGGGTTATGCTTCATACCCACTTGGTCAATGACGTGGTTGATTGGATGTTGCGCAATGACTTAATTGCTGAACTGGCGGGTGCAAAAATCTTAAAGCGAGAAATTACCGTGGACAAAAGCCGCATAGATTTTCTATTGATGAAGGATGGCGAGAAGATCTTTCTTGAAGTCAAATCCTGCACTCTTTTTGGTCGTCACGTGGCGGCTTTCCCCGATGCCGTGACGGCCAGGGGCAGAAAACACGTAGAAGAACTTGCTTCTCTGAGGGAGAAAGGCTACCGTGCTGCCCTTTTATTCTTGGTGAATTCCCGAACACCCGAGATTTTTGTGCCGGATTACCATACGGATTTGGCATTTGCAATATCTTTGATCAGGCATCGCAATGCGATTGACGTGATTCCCGTTGGCGTGGATTGGAGCGATAATATGTCCATACGTGACTTGCCAGCCAAGATTTCTGTTCCTTGGGAGTTTTTAGAGGAAGAGGTCGCAGATAGGGGAGTCTACCTATCCATATTTGAAATTGATGAATTTAAGGATGTGGAGGTAGGAGCATTGGGAACCCTGAAGATGCATCCGGGATATTATGTTTATGTGGGCTCAGCCGCAAATAACTTGACCGCTCGAATTAATCGACATGCAAGAAAGCGAAAAAATCTACATTGGCACGTAGATTATCTGCGTGAAGTTGCAAAAAATGTACTCAACCTACCCATAAGAACGCGGGACGATATAGAATGCTTAACGGCAAGCAGGTTGTCCTCCGTGGCAAGTCACGCCATACACGGCTTTGGTTCTAGTGACTGCCACTGTGAATCTCATCTGTTTTATTTCCCGAGCGACCCTTTAAAGATGGCGAAGTTTATAGATATGTTGATATATTTCCGCTTCGACAGGCTTTGGGATAAAGCAGGAGTTCGCGTGTAAGGGCAAATATTTGTTCAGTGTAAAGGAGAGTTAAGTCGGTTTTGTTGCGTGAGCATCTTGAGCGTTTGGCATCACAGGTCAGAAAATGCGAAAAATGTGATTTGGCTTTAAGACGAGAGAGAGCCATCCCGGGGGAGGGCCCCTTGGATGCCGAAATCTTTTTGGTTGGACAGGCCCCCTTCGATAGCGAGCAAAAAAACGACAGGCCCTTTTGGGGTGTTACAGGATCTTTTTTGCGCTACTTCCTGGGAAGAGCAGAGGTAAATTTTTATGACTGCTGGAGGACAAATTTGTTAAAATGCCCCCTGCCTCGCTATGGAAGGCCAAAATGGCGGCAGGTAAATGCCTGTCTTCCCTATCTTGAAGAAGAACTGAAACTGATAGGGCCCAAAATTATCGTGCCCCTGGGCAAGTGGGCCACGAAGGGATTACTGAGTTTATTTGGCATTCCGAGGCCCGAGAAGAATTCCATGATACCGGAGATGTTCGGGAAAGCCTTATATGCTGGTAATTACATTATTTTTCCGCTCCCTCACCCCGCATCTTTGGTATACAGGTCGTCATTGTGGGATCCGACTGTAAGTTTGTTTGAGCTATTGGGGTCTTTTTTATCGTCCGTGAGGAAAGGTGAATTAGATGAATGAGATTATCTGGTTTTCGATGCTTATATTTTGTTTGGCCTCGATATTGGCGTGTTATAGATTATTCGGGAAGCAAGGATTATACGCATGGACAGTCATGTGCGTGATCTTGGCCAACATTCAAGTCATGAAGCTTGTCTCCTTATTTGGCATGACAGCTACATTGGGCAACATATTATACGGAACGTCCTTTCTGGCGACGGATATCTTGAGTGAAAATCATGGGAAAAAGGACGCGAAGCTGGCGGTTCATATGGGATTTTTCATGCTTCTTATGATGGCGGTGGTCATGAAGTTTGCCATTCTCTTCATCCCAAATCCTCACGATATGGCTCACGAAGCTTTATCGAAGATATTTGGCTTAACTCCTAGGGTTGCGGGAGCTTCATTTTGCGCTTACGCCTCTTCTCAGTATCACGACGTGTGGATGTTCCATTTGTTGAAGGATAAGACCCATGACAAGCACCTTTGGCTCAGGAATAACGTAAGTACCATGATCTCTCAGGCCATCGATACGGGAATTTTTGTGGGTGTGGCTTTTTACGGGATGTATCCCAATAATGTATTGCTATCGCTTTTTTTGAGCACCTATGTGATAAAATGGATTGTCGCTTTGAGCGATACATGGTGCGTTTACCTAGCGAGAAAATGGTTTCGCGAAGGAAAGATTAGAACCGAAGCGGAATACAGCGTGCGATAGAAAGTTTGCCTGCTCAAAAAGCGGCTAAATGTGGCCTTGCTTATTTGCTCCCTATTCGCTCAGTCATAATTTTGTCCCAGCCCGCTCCAGAGGTAGCTTGTGCGTTACATTTTTTATAATTCTGCTTCAGGCGGGCTATATTTCCATGCGGCGTCGAAAAATTCGTATTCACAGATCATGGCGTAGCGATATACAGATCTCGTGTTTTCATCGTCCAGGGCATAAAGATCGACCAAACGCTCGGTTTCCTTAGCAAGTTCTTCAAAAGAATCGCTGGAGTACATCAATATCCAGTCAATATAAGGATTGCTTTCATCGTCTAAGTGACCTTTTAGGTTCTGGCCAAGCCACGCATATAAGCGATTACAGGGCGTTGTAGCTGCTGCTATTAAGCCTGCGTCACTGCTCCATGCCGTGGCGAGCAAAAAATCCGTGTACATGCGCGTGGCCTTGCTTGGGATGACCTTTTCAACCTCTGCTGCTAAGGTCTCTTCGAACCCTTTGTGAAGTTTCATTTCGCCTAAAGCTCCGCCGGCAAGTTTATGAAATGCCCTCATTCCCTCGGCATCCGGCGTTTTAACCGTGGCAAGACAAAAGGCTTTGGCGAAAGCATGAAGGTAGAAATAGTCTTGCCCCACATACCAATTAAACTTTTCTCTCTCCAATGCTCCGGAAGCTATTCCCTGAACGAAGGGATGGTTTAAACAGGACTGAGCGATATCCTGATTTTCTTCCCACAAAATTTCTGAAAGTCTTTTGACCATAAACATCCCTCCACATTTTGCCGAAAGCAAGTCGCAGTTTAATATATTAATAAATAAAATTTGAGTTTTTGCCCTCCGAGTTTGGTTATCGGTCCCTTAAGAAAACTCCACCCCCTTCGCCATATGAAAAACGGAGAAAGGCGGTGGAGTTAGAAATGTAGCGTAGGCTAAAATAGATCAGCTATTTTATAGAAATACCCCTCTCATCTCAACAGCGTCAGCAACACGCTTTATAGCGACCATGAAAGCAGCCCGACGCATTTCAACGTTATGTTCCTTTGAGTATTCCCACACTCTTTGGAAATTCGATTTCATGATCGGAACTAGCCTTGCGTTGTATTCCTCTTCGGTCCAGAAGAAACCGGCCAAATTCTGGCACCACTCGAAGTAAGATCCTATTACGCCACCGCTGTTGGCCAGGAAGTCAGGCACGATTGGGATACCCTTGGATTTCAAAATTTCGTCTGCCTCGGGTGTTAAGGGACCGTTTGCTCCTTCGACGATGTATTTTGCCCTCACCTTATCGGCGTTTGCCTTATTGAGCACGCCTTCCATGGCGCACGGGAGCAGTACGTCTACATCCAGGTAGAGGATGTCGTTGGGGTCGCTTTTTTCAAGACCGGCTTGCGAGTATCCTTCAAGCAACCTTTTGGGGTGGCTATGTGCATGTGCCATAGCCTTTTCGACGTCGATGCCGTCTTTGCAATAGTAAGTGCCTGTGATGTCACATATGGCCACTATCTTGACCCCTGCTTCATGCAGGAATTTGGCCGTATAGCTTCCAACGGTGCCAAAACCCTGAACGGCGGCTGTGGTTTCCTTAGGATCTCTCCCAATAACTTGCAAAAACTCCAATGCACAAGTGGCAACACCAAGCCCCGTGGCTGCAGTCCTGCCCTTGGATCCCCACAAAGAAACCGGCTTTCCGGTAAAGATAGCCGGTTCAAGTTGGCCTCTGATCTTGCTGATGGTATCCATGAACCACACCATTTCTTGGGCTCCGGTATTAATGTCGGGCGCAGGAACATCAGTCCAGGCACCCACAAAAGGCTCGATCCTCGCAGCGAAGGTTCTGGTAATTCTTTCCTTTTCCTTTAACGACAGCTCGAGTGGCTCGCAGCACACGCCACCCTTGCCTCCGCCATAGGGTATGCCTGCCAAGGAACATTTCCAGGTCATCATAAACGCCAAAGCCTCAGTTTCGTCGAGAGTTACCTGTGGATGGAAGCGAATGCCTCCCTTACCTGGACCTAGAGCGCTTGAGTGAACTACGCGATATCCGTCAAAAACCTTAACAGTACCATCGTCCATCTCAACGGGTATGGATACGCAAATCCTTCTTTCCGAACGGCTGAGTATTTCAATCAGGTCATCCTTCAATCCCATCTCTTCAGCTGCATTGTAAAAGTTCTCAAGAGCTGTGGAGAGAAGGACATCATCAGAGGTGCGCCTTTCTACGGCCATTGTTGACCCCTCCTATTATGTGTGTAATTATATAAATACGAATGGGCCTCGTGCCCATTGTATTTCGTGTATTTTCAAGCCCTTATCAGGGGTAATATTTCTGCTATCGCATCAGTTTTAGTAAATTTACTTATGCATGCGACAACATCGTCTATATTATAACTTATATCATAAAAAAACCAAGAGGTGTTGAATTTTGCAAAACAATAAAGAATATTCTGTTATAATGTTCGATTTTGGAGGTGTCATTGCCGAAGAGGGATTCGTCAAAGGCATGGAAGAAATAGCCAAAAAGTGCGGCTTGGATCCGAAAGTTGTGGTGGAAGCTGCCACTGATATCTTATACGACTCGGGATACATTTGCGGCAAAACGGCTGAGAAAGAATTTTGGAGCGCTTTTAAAAAGCGGTTTAGCTTAGACAATTATTCCGATGAAGAGCTAAGGGAGGAGGTTTTAAGGAGGTTTGTTATAAGGCCTTGGACCCTTGATTTGATCCGCACGTTACGCAGTTCGGATATCAAGGTAGTACTGCTAACGGATCAGACTAACTGGATAGAAGAAATAAACGAAGAAACGCCTTTCTATGATATGTTCGATCATGTGTTCAACAGCTATCGTTTGGGAAAATGCAAGCATGACGGTACGATATTTAAAGAAATTTTAAATATACTTGGAGTAGATCCCAAGGATATAATATTAGTTGACGATAGGCGTAGGAATATAACTTTAGCAGAAGAATATGGCATTAAGGGCATCCTATATAAGAGCAAGGATGAGTTGTTAAGGGAGCTTTTTGCATATTTGCCCGAACTCGAGAGCAAGATGGCGTGAGTATGCTGTAGCTAAAATAGAGGAGGGTTTTAAATGAATAATGCCGTAGAAGTGGCAAAAGGCATTTATTGGGTGGGAGTTAACGATAAAGAAACAGACCTCTTTGAGGCGGTGTGGCCCCTTCCAAGGGGAGTTGCCTATAATTCTTATCTCGTCATAGGCGAAAAGGTTGTCCTCGTAGATACTGTTAAGGCCTTCTTTCTAGCCGACTTGGTAACTAAGGTTAAGCGCCTGCTCGGAGAAGACAGGGCTATAGATTATCTTATCGTAAATCACATGGAGCCCGATCATTCCGGCTCAATAAGGATCCTTAAGGCTTTATACCCGAATTTGAAGATCCTTTGCAATGCTCAAACGGTGAAGATGCTAGAGAACTTTTATTCTGTCACGGATGGCATTATTCAAGTAAAAGACGGGGAAGAGATTGACGTAGGAGGGCACGTTCTTAAGTTCTTTTTGACCCCAATGGTGCATTGGCCGGAGACCATGATGACTTACGATAAAGTGACTAAAACTTTGTTTTCTTGCGATGCCTTCGGGGGCTTTGGATGTCTTGAAGGCGGAATTTTTGACGATGAAGTTGACATGTCCTATTACGAAGGAGAGATACTAAGATATTTTTCCAACATAGTTGGTCGTTACTCCGATCAAGTGCAAGCTGCCATTTCCAAATTAAGCGGTGTGGAAGTAAAGGTTGTAGCCCCTTCTCATGGCCCCATACACAGAAGCAAGCCGGAGCACATAATCGGGCTTTATGATAAGTGGAGTCGCCATGAAACTGAATGTGGTGCAGTGGTAGTTTACGGATCTATGTATGGAAATACGGCAAAGCTTGCCCATGCGACGGCGCGCGCTTTGGCGAAAGAAGGGATCGGACACGTTATCGTGCACGACATAGCTAGGGATCATGTATCCTTTGTGATCCGTGATATTTGGCGTTACAGGGGCTTAGTGCTCGCATCCTGTACCTACAACACGATGCCTTTCCCCCCAATACAAGATTTAATGACCCACCTCGAAAATAAGAAAATGAAAAATCGTCTCTTGGGCATAATGGGAAATTATACCTGGAGCCCCGGCATTCTGAAGAAATTGAAAGAATTTGCCCAAAGCGCAGGAAAGTGGGAGCTGCTTTCACCGGAAATAGTGATACAGTCTTCACCCAAGGATGAGGATTACGATAAAGCCGTCCAGCTAGGCAAAAACATGGCTCAGAAATTGAAAGAATGTCAATGACGGTAAGGCTTAGCATTCGCCCTTAAGGACGAGCGTTCGTTATCGCGCTCGGCACAAACGTCGTTAAGGCCAAAGTCCGGAGTGGCGAAGCTAGTGGTGCGGGAGGACGAGGGAACGACGGCCTCGTCCTTTTTGATTGAAGTCCTACTAGTCCTCTTTCGGTTCTTTGCCGTACTTTTCTGCAGCGTATTTGACGCGGGAGGATCTTTTGCCCCCGCTTTCTTTTAGGTGTTTTTCGAACTCCCTGAGTAATTTTTCTTTTTCAGAAATCGATTCATGCTCTTCACTGCATTCTCCCTCGAGCTCTAGTCGTCCCAAATCTACTAATGTTTGAACATCTCGAGGATCTGCACTAAGCGCATCAGCCAGCTCTCTTACGTTTAACCGAAGTCGTGGGTTGTCTCTAATGTAATCTCTTGCTTCAAAATAAAGCTTGTCCAGACGTTTCATGCAAGTTGGACATACTTTTGGTCCTGTTGTAACAAACCCCTTACCGCAGAGGTAGCATTCAACCATAGACATATTCATCCCTCCACTATGGTGTATTTAAATTTAACACGGTTGTCTTAGCAACTCGGATATATTGCAACTTACTGCAGTGCAATTCTAAACTCCTCCAAGGTCCTCCCTGCGTGTCAATCTAGTTTATGTCATGTCCTATATACTTTGCCATAGCTTCTAATTCGTCGAGCCAAGTGGCCGTTTTAAGAAAGGCAATGCCATATAGCTCAACTATAATAAACTATATAAACTATAATAAAAGAGCTGCTTTCTTATTATAGATTCATTATAAAACGTTCTTGTCCATAGAAAGCGATAAAACCCAAAATAAACTTTGCTTTATTGTGACCAGTGCAACCGGGGAGTTTTGTCCATGTCATATGAGACGTGGGGAATAGCTTGGACACATTCTCTGTTTAGAATAAAATGTATTATGGTGCTGGGCATGAGGTGCAGTATGTTGCGGAAATAATCCCCAGCACAATGATTTTTGTTCCAAGTAAGGGCGGGCATAGTCGCTGCGAACTAGAGTTTACGCCCTTGGAAGATAGTTGGCGAGGCATTAACGTGCTAATCCAAACTGTTTTGGAGTGAACCCGCGATGACGGCTGGCCTGTGGACTTGTAGGCCTTACTATGGTAGCATCGTCTTTGGCATGTGCACCGGTATAATAGCGGGTGTATGTTTGAATTGTCTTAATATTCTGTAAAAGTTGCAAAGGGCAAAAAAGTACGAAATAATAAGTACAAATGTGCAAATTATGTGAAAGGCGAAATCTCTAGGGAGGGTGGACTTAATGTTCAAAGAAGAGGAACTGGAAAGGATATCTAAGGCTCGCCTTAAATATGAAGAGGGCGTAAAGAAGGCCACGCAGAGGTATCCTGAACGCAAAAGCACGTTTACCACTAGCGGAGGGGTTCCCGTAGAGAGGGTTTATACGCCGGAAAACGTCAAAGATTTAGACTATGTCAAGGATTTGGGTTTTCCAGGAGAATATCCCTACACACGTGGCGTTCAGCCTACAATGTACCGCGGTCGTCTTTGGACTATGCGTCAGTACGCGGGATATGCCTCTGCCGATGAATCTAATGAAAGATATAAATATTTACTGGAACAGGGCCAAACAGGTCTTTCAGTGGCTTTCGATTTACCTACGCAGATTGGATACGATTCGGACCATCCCATGGCCCGAGGGGAAGTCGGCAAAGTCGGTGTGGCCATAGACAGCTTGGAGGATATGGAAATTTTGTTTGATGGGATCCCCTTAGATAGAGTTTCAACCTCCATGACCATAAACGCGCCTGCTTCGATCTTGCTCGCCATGTACATAGCCGTGGGAGAAAAGCAAAACATCCCCATGGATAAGTTATCCGGCACAATCCAAAATGATATTTTAAAGGAGTATATTGCAAGAGGAACATACATCTTCCCGCCCAAGCCTTCTATGCGGCTTATCACGGACATCTTTGAGTTTTGTAGCAAGCATGTGCCTAAATGGAATACAATTTCCATTTCCGGATACCACATCAGGGAGGCAGGCTCCACAGCCGTCCAGGAGGTCGCTTTCACCCTGGCCGACGGGATCGCTTATGTGGAAGCCGCCGTCAAAAAGGGCTTAGATCCAGATGTTTTTGGTCGCAGGTTGTCATTTTTCTTCAACTCTCACAACGACTTCTTGGAGGAGATAGCCAAGTTCAGGGCTGCCAGGAGGCTCTGGGCCAAGATCATGAAAGAAAGATTTGGCGTGACTAATCCAAGTGCTCAAAAACTTCGTTTCCATACCCAAACTGCAGGCTGTACACTTACTGCTCAGCAGCCGGAAAATAACATTGTACGTGTAACCATGCAGGCTTTAGCCGCGGTGTTGGGTGGGACACAGTCGCTTCACACTAACAGCTTTGACGAGGCCTTGGCACTTCCGACAGAAGACAGCGTTCGCATAGCGCTAAGGACACAGCAGATAATAGCTTACGAATCGGGCGTTACGAGCACAATAGATCCTCTGGCTGGAAGCTACTATCTCGAGTGGCTCACTAGCGAGATAGAAAGAAGGGCTCAAGAATACCTAGATAAAATAGACGAGATGGGTGGCATGCTTGTAGCCATTGAAAGGGGTTACGTGCAGCAGCAGATACAGGATTCAGCTTATGCTTATCAAAAGGCGATTGAAAACGAGGAACAAATAGTCGTTGGCGTAAACAAATTCCAAATTGAAGAAAAAGGGACCTCACGGGAAATCTTGAAGGTAGATCCCTCCGTGGGAGAAAAGCAAATCGCAAGGCTAAAGGCTTTAAAGGAGCGCAGGGACAACGTAAAGGTCAAAGAAACGCTTGAAGAAATAAGGGAAGCGGCCAGGGACGAATCCATTAACCTCATGCCCAGGATTTTAGATGCAGTAAAGGCCTACGCTACCTTGGGAGAGGTCTGCGGTGTCCTGCGGGAAGAGTTTGGCGAATATAAGGAAAACATAATCCTCTAAGTATGGAGGCAAGAACGATGGATGAGAGAAAAATACGTGTAATAGTAGCAAAACCAGGGCTCGATGGTCACGATAGGGGAGCCAAAGTGGTGGCAAGGGCTCTTAGAGATGCCGGCATGGAGGTCATCTATACGGGCCTAAGACAAACTCCAGAGCAGATCGTTGCGACTGCTATACAAGAAGACGTTGATGCGGTTGGATTGAGCATTTTATCTGGAGCTCATGAACATTATTTCAGAGAGGTCATCGAGTTGCTCAAAAGCGAGGGAGCAGAAGATATTATCGTCTTCGGTGGTGGCGTCATACCTGAGGGCGATGTCCCATCGCTTAAGGCGATGGGGGTTAAAGCGGTTTTCGGACCCGGCACGTCTACGTCTGAAATCGTAGAGTGGCTCAAAAACGCAGTCCACGAAAGGAGAACGAAAGAACACGTTTAATTTAGGCCTTTAACAAAGAGCGAAGAGGAAGGAGGGTGAATTGTACGAAATGAAAGTAACAGGTGTGGATCATATTGGCATAGCAGTGAAGTCTATAGATGAAGCCTTAAAGCTCTGGGAAGAAGTTTTAGGCATCAAATGCACAGGCAGAGAAGAAGTTGAGGAGCAAAAGGTCGTTACAGCTTTCTTGCCCCTGGGGGACACCGAGGTTGAACTTTTAGAACCAACTTCTCCCGAAAGCCCCGTATCAAAATTCATAGAGAAACGAGGCGAAGGCATTCATCATTTAGCGCTTAGGGTTGAAAATATTGAAGCAGCTTTGGAGGAGTTAAAGGGCAAAGGCATCCGACTTATCGATGAAGAACCACGTTGTGGCGCGGGGGGCGCAAAGATTGCCTTCATTCACCCAAAAGCTGCCGGCGGCGTTTTGCTTGAACTATCAGAGCGGTAAGATGGATTGCGTAAGGAGGACATGATAATGGCCGAAAAGACGATAGATCAGCTTTGCGAGGAACTAATGGCGAGAAAAGAAAGAGCGCGCTATCCCGTGGGAAAAGACGCTATAGAAAAGCAGCATAAACGTGGCAAATTAACCGCTAGAGAAAGGATAGATAAACTGCTTGACCCAGGATCCTTCGTTGAACTCGATGAGCATGTAGAACATCGTTGCACGCTTTTTGGGATGGAGGATCGCAAGTTTCCCGGCGATGGCGTGGTTACCGGTTATGGAACTGTAGAGGGCCCTCTACAGTTCCATAACCGGTAACCACGCCATCGCCGGGAAACTTGCGATCCTCCATCCCAAAAAGCGT
>JAAYTM010000157.1 GCA_012518015.1 Synergistaceae bacterium | reverse complement strand
CGGAAGCTCCTCGTTTGACGAAGGCCTTTGCGGCCGGATCCAGGTCCACCTTGTAACCGCAACGTGCGACCTTGATGACATCATCCAACGTTAAAGAATGACCATTAAGGTGAACTGTTCCCATGTTTGCCCCTCCCTTAATTTCTAAAAACAGAAATTTGCTATTTAAAGTATGCCATAAAATTAAAAAAGCACAATACCTAAATTGAATCCACAGGCAGGGCACTTGCCATCGGGGGTTACATCCAATAAACTGACGTGATAGCCTCGTCTTTTTACTGCCAATCTACCGCAACCAGGACACTCTGTATCAGAGTCTCCAGGCACATTGCCGAGATAGACGAACTTTAGATATTTCGAGGCCACTTCTTTAGCTTTTTTGAGCAATGTCATGTTCGTCGGGGGTTTGGTCCACTTATATACCGGGAAATATCTTGAAATATGAAGGGGTATTAATTCTCCTAATGTTTTAGAAATCCAGGTGCACATCTCTTCAAACTCCGCCAGGTTATCGTTTATCCCAGTAACCAGAAGATGCGTAATTTCAATGTGTACTCCAGAACCAATCAGGGTTTTTAAAGTATTTTGAACAGTCCTAAGATCGCCACCCAGTTTTTTATAAGTTGATTCGTCAAAGGTTTTTAAATCGACATTGGCTGCGCTTATATGCGGAACGAGCTCGCTTAAGGGCGAAGAGTTTATCAGGCCGTTAGTCACTAAAACCACCTTTATTCCCTCTTTTTCCAAGACCGGCGCGGAGTTTAAAAGATATTCATAGGATATTAAAGGCTCGTTGTAAGTGAAGGCAACTGCCTTAGAACGATATCGCTTAACCAAAGAAAGTAAATCATTTACATCGATGCGCGACATCTCTACTTGGGGAACCCAGGTAGAGATGTGCCAATTTTGACAGAAAGGACAACTCATATTGCACCCAACAGAACCTAGCGAGAGGACGTTATCTCCAGGCAAAAAGTGATAAAGGGGCTTTTTTTCCACGGGGTCTGACGCCACGCTCGAAAACAAGCCGTAAGTCACAGCTACCAATCCCTCGCCCGGTACATGTTCACGTACGCGACAAAACCCTCTTTTGCCACTGGGGACAAGACAGTTATGGGGACATAGCTCACACTTCACATTGCCATCTTCCCAATGCCAGTAAAGAGCTTTCATCTATCTTTTCTCACTTCCTCGTAACGCTTTACTGTAAATCTATAGATTTTAGCTCCTTTTAACGAGCTTATGCCGGCTTTCCTGGCAACGATATCAAGCTGTTCTTTTACGGTGTCGATGCCCTCTAAATCGGGGAGCAAAACACCTTTCCTGAAGCCCTTTTCTAAAACGACACCATATTTTTTAGGTTCAAGTTCTTCTATCGAGGTGACACGCTCCGGCTCACTCAATACATCCACAGAAAATATAACGCCTGGGAGCTCTTCCTCTTTTAAAGGCATGAATCTCGGATCCTCAAATGCTGCAGCTAAAGCATTATATATGATTTCGGAGGCTAGATTCTCCCTTACCGGGCGAATAGTGCCTATGCATCCCCTTAGATTTCCGTTTAAAGTCTTGATCGATACAAAACACGCAAGTCTTTTGTCCCAAAGCTCCCTTTTGGGGGACAAGGAAAGCGCCTCCGAGGGATCCAATATCTTTCTTGTCTCAAAATAATACTCTACGGCACGTCTTGCTAACTTAACATAAGGATGTAAATCATCACCGTTCACTACCGTATCACCTCCCCATCTAGGACCTCCAGAGGGCCGTGCAATAACCTACTCCAAAAGGCCCCTCGTAAGAAAGAACTGTAATGGCCTCTCCTCTTACCATGCCAAGAAATGCAAGAGCGGAGCGCAATCCGCATTCCCCTGCTCTTTCAATCTCGTCTTCCGATAACGAAAGGAGCACGTCGGCATTTGAGGTTTTAAAGGCCCTCACGATTGCGGCATCAAAATCCTTAGCGCGGGGATAATAGCCAGCAGGCGCTGTTGGAGTAAGCCTGTGTGAAAGATCTCCACTAAATATCGCTCCTACCTTCTTGTCTTTTACATCGAAGAGTCTCAATAACTTTCCTAGGGTATGGCTTTCCTCGTAGCTAAGCCCCAAAGGATTTGCCAAGACAACTTTTGGCAACTTCCTCCAGGCTTTGTTAAGATAATAAAGAGGTATAAAAGAACCGTGATCCAGTTCAACAGCCTTTCTCATGGAGTAAGTTACTGACAAACCATTAGCTTTGAAATAATTTACAAGTTCAGCGGCAAGTTCAACATCGCCATCTGCCTGCAACTTGCACTCTCTGGCACGAAACATTCCCATATCGCCGCTAAAGCGCTCGGCACTTATCACATTTAGACCCCTAGCCATAGCGTGATGGGGCGTTAGTATAATTAAAGAATCGGGCATTTCATCCTTTAACATCTCGCCTATCTTTTTCATGCCTTCCACTGTTTTAGCTGCCCCCGCTTCCTCTCCTCTTCCAACTTCGGGTATTATGATGGGCGGGTGCGGCACGAAGACGGCCCATTTCCACACTGTTATCCCCTCCACTGATTAAATTATCAGCATGGCATCCCCAAAGGAATAAAACCTGTATCTTTCTTTTATCGCTTCTCTATATGCCCGCATTATCAATTCATAACCAGCAAAAGCGGAGACCAACATTAATAAGGTACTTTTAGGAAGATGGAAATTTGTGACCATCCCATCAATGATCTTGAATTTATAGCCTGGAAATATAAAAAGTTCTGTGCTTCCTCGACCAGGCGTCACTAATCCCTTCTTTGTAGCCGAAGATTCTAAGCACCTTACCACTGTCGTTCCTACAGCTATAACTCGCCTGCCCTCTTCTCTGGCTCGATTTATTAATTCAGCCGTTTCTGGTAAAAGGTGATAGTCTTCTCGATGCATATCGTGTTTCCTTATGTCTTTTGCCTTGACGGGCCTAAAAGTGCCGGGTCCAACGTGAAGGGTCACATAAGCTAACTCGATCCCTGCTGAAGCCAGTCTTTTTAGTAATTCTTCAGTGAAATGAAATCCAGCCGTCGGAGCAGCAATCGAGCCATTAATGCGCGCATATACCGTTTGATAACTTTTTAAAGCTACATCATTTTCATTTATATAGGGCGGCAGGGGAACTTGGCCCTTCTTTTTTATTATGTTGTGAGGCAAATCTCTGCCAATTATTTGGACCTTCCTCATGCCCTGAGTAAGCCTATCTAACACCAAAACCAAAGACTCAGAATCTATAACTATTTTGTCACCGGTCTTCAATCTTCTTCCGGGACGCACCATGGCCTCCCAATATTCCCATCCAGCATCCAATGGTTTGACTAACAAGACCTCTGCCTTGCCCCCTGTTCGGTCCTTCCGACCCAAAAGACGCGCTGGTATGACTTTTGTGTCATTTAATACCAAGACGTCGCCTCGTTTGAGGTAGTCAAGTATCTCATAGAAACGCCTATGCTCGAGCTTGCCCGTAGATTTTTCTACAACCATGAGCCTTGATTGATCGCGAGGCTCGACGGGATGTTGGGCTATAAATCCTTCGTGGAGTTCGTAATCGTAGGCAGAAATATCAAAAAGGTCGATCGTAATTGACCACTCCTTGAATGTATGCTCAATAAAGTTTTCGCAACTCAGTTCCAGGATAGTAATACCTCACAATCTTCTCGGCTGGCCAGCCATTTTCAGCCATGGCTTTAGCTCCCCACTGAGACATTCCTACTCCATGACCCCAACCCTTCCCTTGAAATAAAAAGGTCGTACCACGCACTCCTCTCGTCTTGACTTCATCGTCAGCGGACGTATCCCACTGTGGCCATAAAAGTTTCGGATCCTTTTTCTGTGATTTTTTCGATGTCTTGGCAGTCGATTTTCCCCTGCGGGCCAAGGCTTTTTTTAGATATTCACCCCTTTTTTCGGGATGAAGGAGCATGTCCATGAGTTCTTCGGAAGTAAAAGCCCCCTCCTGAGTCAAAGATATCAAAGTCGCGCTATCGGATTGCGATTCATCTATAAAATCTTCAGAAGCGGCCAGTACATCGCGCCTCGTCGTGCCACCATCGCCATCTAAAGAAAAAACGGTGCTCTTCAATTCCTTTGCGCCCAAAGCCATCCTAAGCTCGTGGGATTTAATCGTCTTTCTTCCCTTTGTACCAACTACCTCAACCATCTCAACCCTATCGCCAGGACCGATCTTGACAGGGATAATCTCAAAAACCGATCCCACGTTGATGCCTGCCTGAGATAGCCTCCGACCAAGTTCATCTCCACTAATTTTAAAGGACCATGACGAATAGGGCGACTGATATTGGAAGGGTTCTTGCACAGGCTTGAGGTAGGGTATATCCGCCCCCCACACGGACTGTACATCCGTCGTCCAGCCACCACTATCGGAGTGGAAGAAGGTCCTCGCTGGCTTGCCTTGATAGAGCAAGACCATGCCCCTCGTACTTTCAATGGCGTGCGTCAGCTTTGGATCTTCGGCGTTAACGCCCCTATAGGGAATGCAATGATCCGTCGCACAGAGATCAAAGCCGGCACTGCCATGTCGGCCCTTTTCGGCTAACGCATAAGTCCTGGCCGTAATAGCTTGAGCTCTTAAGACCTCCGCTGGCCAACTGGGATTAACCTCCATTTTCAAGACTCCCTTTAAGTAATCTTCTAAGGGTAACTCATTTACGACTGTAAAGGAACCGCTGCTTGCAACCAGCACAAAAACTCCTCTGTAGGGTTTATCGTTTAAATACAACAATCCCTTTGATCTCACGGTCACGGGAAGAGCGAGTGACTTGCCACCAACGATGACGCTGGCACGGCCTCCAGATTTGACTGTAACGGTCCCTTTCATGTTTACCTGTTTACCTGAAGCGTCATAAAATGTCATATTATTTGAGCGAATTGCACAAGAAGAAACACCTTGTGCCAATCCCACGGATATGGCGGGCTCCTTTGAGATTCCCTGAACGCAAAAAGGGACCAAAAGCAAAAACAACACAAGGGACATCTTGAACCAAAACTTCATGGCCATGTCTCCTTTCTTAATACATTTATCTAAACCATCGGCTCAGCAAATTGAGCACAATGGTAAGTATCACACTTAAAATCAACATACTGACTATGGGAAACATGATCATGACGTTTTTCCTGCGTATTACTATGTCTCCGGGTAAACGCCCAAAGGGAATTCCACCTTTGCCGGTGAAATAAAAAGCTACTCCGATGATCAAGATCAAGAGTCCCGAAAGTATCAATAATTTACCCACATCATGCATAAGGGATCACCCCAATTTATAAAGAATCATCAAAAGAGGCGCAAATTTTCCTCTCCCTCTCTAGCGCCTTTAAAATAAGGAAGGCCGAGTCGTTCGTATGCCTTTTTAGTCGCGATCCTACCTACCTTCGTTCGTTCGAGCAAGCCATTCCTCAACAAAAAGGGCTCATAAATCTCCTCTATGGTTCTTTCCTCCTCACTCATGGCTGCAGCTAAGGTCGATAACCCAACAGGACCTCCCTCGAAAAGCTCAATTAGCACACTCAAAAGCCTTCTTTCCTGCTCGTCTATCCCTTCGTCATCGATGCCCAATATGTCTAAAGCACGTTTGGCAATCCTCAAATCCACTTTTTCTTTTTTTTGAGCTTCAGCGATGTCTCTCACTCTTTTTAATAAACGCAATGCAACGCGAGGAGTTCCCCTCGATCTTTTGGCTATTTCTAAAGCGGCTTCTCGTTCTTCAATCGCTATTGACAAGACTGAAGCCCCCCTAATCACTATCTCGGTTAACTCATCCACCGAGTAATATTCCAGCTGCTCAATGATGCCAAACCTGCCCCTTAAGGGAGCTGAAAGAAGAGTTGGCTTCGTAGTAGCCCCTATCAATGTAAATTTCGGCAAGGTGAGTCTAATGCTCCTAGCCATTGGCCCCTTCCCGATAATAATGTTCAAGAAAAAATCTTCCATGGCCGAATAGAGTACCTCTTCAACTTGAGGAGAAAGCCTGTGTATCTCGTCGATAAAAAACACGTCCTTTGGTTTAAGGGAAGATAGGATCGCCGCTAGATCACCTGTTCGAGAAATAGCGGGTCCCGTAGTAGTCTTGAGTTCTCCTCCCATCTCATGGGCAACCACCCCAGCCAGGGTGGTTTTTCCCAAACCGGGAGGACCACAAAAAAGGGTGTGGTCTAGGGGCTCGCCTCTAGCTTTAGCCGCCTTTATAAACATGCTCAGTTTATTTATTACTCTGGCCTGACCGATGAACTCGTCAAGCCTTTGAGGCCTGATGAAGACGTCCTCTTCCATGGATAGAGGTTGCTCGCTCACCAATCTAGCTGAATTCCTCTTCATAACACACCACTCCAGATCGTCATCCGCTCAAGATCTTCAGGGCTTCGTGCAATAATCTTTCCTCCGACCTCTCAACGCCATCACTTAGACTTTCTAGGTATTTGATTGCCCTATCTATTTCCATATCGCTAAAATAAAGTTCTTTCAAAGCCAAGCGAACCACTTGAAGCTTGTCGTTGAGTTTAGACCAACCCGCTTCTTCGCTGCTCGCAGGGTACCCTTTTACTTTGTCTTTAAGCTCAAAACAAATCCTTTCTGCTGTTTTACGGCCTATTCCAGGCACTTTCTTGAGCTTTTCCAAATTTCTTTCCCGAATGATCTCGATCATCTCTCGCGCTGACAACCATCTTAATACTGATATAGCTGTCTTGGCACCCATGCCCTTGACATTTATCAACAATAAAAAAAATTCTCTTTCCCCATCATTGCCAAAGCCAAAAAGCGATGGTCCACTTTCGCTCACCGATAAATAAATTGGCAAAGTTACCCTTTCTCCCACCTTGCACAAAGATAGGGCTTCCCGCGAGCATGTAACCTCCAGACCAAATCCAGCGACGTTAAGTACTACAACATTTCCTTTGACATCCACAACTACACCTGAGATAAATCTGATCATCCTTTAACACGTACCTTCATTAGATACTTTCCTGCAATCGCCTGAGTCTCCAGACGGATAAGCCAGCAATTGCCACGGCCAAGGCGTCAGCTGCATCGTCAGGTTTGGGAACGGACTTCAGGGATAGCAGAAATCTTACCATCTCCTGGACTTGAACCTTGCTAGCTCTCCCATATCCGCAAACGGCCATCTTTACCTCCGATGGAGTGAGCTCCACGATAGGAAGTCTTTTCTGAGCAGCAACGAGTAAGATAACGCCCCTAGCTTGCCAAACGTTTTCGGCAGTGGTCAAATTCTGTCCGAAAAACAGCCTTTCCATCGCCAAAACATCGGGCACTGTCCTTTCAATATAGCTTTTTAGCTCATCATAAATCAGATTCAACCGGTCTTGAACGGAAAGACCTGGATCCGTATCGATACACCCGAAGGTCAAACTTGATAAAACGCTATCTTCTTCTTTGACAAAACCAAACCCCACTCGTCCGATGCCAGGATCTATACCGAGGCACAACATGATATTTTACGCGCTTTCAACCTGTTCAAAGATCTCATCGGGGATATCAAAGTTCGCGTACACGTTTTGAACATCCTCATGTTCTTCTAAAGTATCCAAAAGTTTTAAGAGTTTCGAAGCTTCATTTGAGTTTGTCACTGGGACGGTTGTCTTTGGTACCATGACTATTTCGCAACGATCAATTGGGTATCCTTTTTGTGCCAAAAACTCACTAACTTTGCTCAAATCAGTTGGCTCAGTGTACACTATGAAAGAAGAATCTTCGTTTTCAATATCTAGTGCCCCTGCCTCGGCTGCCGTCAAAAGCAACTCATCCTCGTCAACTTTAGAAGTTATATAAATCGCCCCTCGCTTTTCAAATAACCAGGAAACACAACCTACTTCTCCAAGGGATCCGCCATGTCGAGTGAAGATGAAACGCATCTCTGAGGCGGTACGGTTGCGGTTATCGGTGGTTGCTTCAACGAGTATGGCAACTCCTCCTGGACCGTAGCCTTCATATATTACATGTTCATAGGAAGCACCCTCGAGTTCTCCAGTACCACGCTTTATGGCCTTCTGGATGTTTTCCATGGGTACATTGGCTGCTTTGGCCTTTTCAATGGCATTTCTCAAGGCAACGTTATAAGAGGGATCCCCTCCTCCTTCTCTGGCAGCCATAATTATGGCCCTAACCAACTTTTGAAATAACTTGCCCCGCTTTGAATCTTGTGCGGCTTTTCTATACTTTATATTTGCCCATTTCGAATGGCCAGCCATTCAATTATCACCTCTAATAAATCAAGTTTACCTCTTTTGGAATATTTGCGTTCTTTAAATTTCACACACACATATAGGAGGCATTCTTCGCTTATGCTCACTTCGCTTTCTGGCTCCTTCGACGATATCTCTCACTCTCTCATCCCCCTCCCTCGTACGCAAATACCTGTCAATTTCGTCATAGGTCGCGCCTATTTCCTCCTCATCGGTCTGTCCAGGCCATAAACCAGCGGATGGCGGCCTCTCTATTATCGAGGCTGGCACTCCAAGGTGCTCAGCAAGAAGCCTTACCTCGCCCTTTAAAAGGTCGCCCATGGGAAGCATATCGACGCCGCTGTCTCCGTGTTTTGTAAAGTAACCAATTTCTAGTTCGTCTTTATTGCTGGCGCCACACACGAGAAAACCGAAATTTTGAGCGAAGAAATAAAGCGTTGTCATTCTTAATCTAGGTTTGATGTTCGCTACAGCTAAAGCTTTCATATCATCTTTTTTGAAGGGCAAGGCATCTAAAAGGACATGAAAAGTTGATGTTAAGTCCACTTCCTGAACAGGTACATTACAGCTGTCCGCTAATAAAAGGGCATACATGCTGTCTTCAGGTTGACTTTCACAAGGCATTATGACACCTAATATATTATCATACCCGAGGGCTTCCTTAGCCAATAAAGCAAGAACAGCGGAATCCAAACCACCACTTAATCCGAAGACCACTCCTTTGGCACCCGCCTCTTTCACTTTTTCCCTGATCCACGTCACTATGCACTCCTTCAAAGAAAGCGGGTCTCTATAAATGCTCTCCAAGTTGGCACCTCCTAAAGATTAGGCTATACTTAGCATTGATATAAATTTTAACATAATCTTAGAAAATCCTTGAGAAATCCATCGATAAATAAAACGGGAAAGGGGTGCATTTATGCCACTTGGACTCATTTTCGACGGATACGTCGATGAGCCCGCATGTCTTGGCGTACCTCCCTACGTTTCCCCCTATGTTCGATACTGTGCTGGCGTTTTAAGATATTTTGATTACGATGTAGCTTACTATACTTGCGACCAATGGAGAAAAGATCCAAAATCCGTTGAAGAGGCTCTGGCAGAAGCGGATATCATCGCAATAATAGCTGGGCTTTCTGTCCCCGGTCGCTACAGGGGCGGTTCTCCTTTGTTGTTGAGCGAACTGCAAAAGATCGCCAATTTGAACAGAAGGGGGCTGCTCTTTTTAGGAGGCCCCATAGCTTCCGGTTATGTCTTGCGAGGCGGTATGGACGCACTTACGATCTATCTCAATGAAGTTGACTGTCTAGTCACGGGGGACATAGATGAGGTTTTGTACCATTACCTTTCAAGACGTGAAATTATCTCGCACTTAAGGCGCGGATACGGCAACGTAAACATTTGGAGCAGACTGGGCAGCGAAGTGGTAAAGCTACACCCGTGGTACCCTTGGATAATGGCTGAAATAGAATTGTCCAGAGGTTGCGACCAAGTGGGCGCTCCTTGCTCCTTTTGCACTGAAGGCACTTCCGGCGAATTTGAAGAAAGGCCGATATCAGACGTTATAGAAGAGATGAAGGCTTTATATAAAGCAGGCGTCAAAGCCTTCAGGTTTGGCAAATGCGCCAATATACTGACCTACCAGGGCACGCTTTCAAGTAAAGGAAGAAGGCCGAACCCAAAGGCTTTGGAGGAACTTTATAAAAATGCCTTGGAGTCATGCCCAAAATTATCGGTGCTGCATACCGACAACGCAAACCCGAAAACCATTGTAGATTTTCCCGAAGAGTCGGCCGAGGCCATAGAGATAATCTCCAAGTACAATACTGAAGGGGACGTGCTTTCCTTCGGCATTGAAAACCTTAATCCCAGGGTGAGAAATATTAACAACTTAAAGGTCGATTTTGAGGAGGCTCTTTTCGCGGTAAGGTTGGTAAACGAAGTGGGCGGATGGCGGCCAACCAAAAGAAGCCTCCCAAAGATTTTGCCAGGTCTTAATTTTATCGTTGGACTTGCAGGAGACAGCAATGAATCACTGGAAATACATGCTAAGTTTCTAAGAAGCATTCTGGAAGAGGGGCTCGCCGTGCGCAGAATAAATATAAGAAAGCCCATGGTATTTGAAAAAACCCCTTTAAAGACGCTCTTAACTATGTATCCAAGTAAAGTAAAGGAAAGCCGTTACAGAAAATGGAAGGAATGGGTGAGAAGCGAGATAGATCAACCCATGTTACGCCGTATTGCTCCATTGGGATGCGTCATAAGGGACTTGCGGATCGAGGAAAAGGTAGGGAAATTAGCCTTCGGACGACAACTCGCGACTTACCCGCTTTTAGTCGGGGTTGTTGATGAAACTTTGCCCGTGGGCGCGATCTTAACGGTGGCCGTAACTGACTATGGAAGGCGTTCAATTACAGGGGTTCCTTTCCCCTTAGACATCAACAATTGTCCTCTAAGCTCCCTCACAGCTATACCTGGCATAGGTAAAGCCCGAGCTACTAGGATAGCACAAAAACGACCTTATGCCTCTCTTGAAAAACTAAAAGAGGCAGTAGACGATGAGATTATATTGAATGTTTTGGAACTTTTTGCGCCCTTTAATAAATTCCTTACATGCCAAAACAGGGCTGAGCACGATGACTAGATTCGCCATTGCCAATACAATGACTCGCCAGTGGATACCTCTTCGCCCCTATCTGAAAAGGCAACAAAATTGTATTTCCTTCCAACAATACCGTAAATAGAGGCAGCTTTAACGTTCCATTCTAACGACAAGGCATTTAACCTCACCTTTAACTTCGAACCTTCATCATCATGGCTTAAAGGATAAAACAACAATACTAGATCTGGTCGCATCCTGTAAGCTTCGTATCGAGCCATGACGTCATCAAAGGCATCTCGTGAGATAAAAAGAACCCTGATTCCATATAAATAAAAAAGGTAAAGACCGAAGTCTTCATTTTCTAACTGTCCGGAATCATCGCATAAAAATAACTTCGTTGTTCCTTTATTGTCGATTCTGCTGCTGGCAATATAGCATATATTCCGTGATGCAAAGGCCAATACTTTCACAGGCTCGCCTTCATTGCCCTGTGGAGGTAAAAAAAGGAGGTTTGTTGAACTCATATCTCTTTTTTCGAGTTCTTCGACAGACAAGGTCGTTAATGCTACACTTACGTTGTTCCCCATTTTTCTCGTTATCACCCTTTCGAAGGAGGCAAAATCACCATGGAAGAGGTAGTAAGGTTTAGCGTTTCTATGCCAAAATCTCTGTTAGACGAGTTCGATAAATGGCTACGAAGTCACGGGATGGCCAATCGCTCCGAGGCCTTGAGGCAAATTATGCGATCCTTTATTGCCCAATCTAAATGGGAATCCCAAGAAGGCATGGTATGCGGCACTGTTACGATAATATACGATCATCACAGACACGACGCAGTGTCCGAAATAACTGCCATCCAACACAATTATGGGGATATAATAGTCTGCACCACCCATGTTCACATAGATCACTTTAATTGCCTGGAAGCCATCATCTTGATGGGCGAAATAAACGAGATAAAAAAGTTCTTGATAGACTTGAACTCCCTAAAGGGCATTAAAGAAACCCGGGCCTCTATAGTAAATATCTAAACACCCGCAAGGGAGGTATGTTAGGCTACTCCTAGAAGGCCGCAAGTCCTCTTACGTCTAAAAATTTTTACTTACCATAAAGGTCTCGTTACAGGTTGCCTATGGTAGCTACTATCACCGCTTTAATCGTATGAAGCCTATTTTCAGCCTCTTCAAAGACCTTGGATTGAGACGATTCAAATACCTCTTCTGTAACTTCGTTACCCTTTACTGCAGGCAAGCAATGTAAAAATATGGCATCCTTGTCGGCAAGATTCATGAGAGATCTGTTTACCTGATAGGGTTTCAACAACTTAACGCGTTCTGCAAGTTTTTCTTCCTCGCCCATGGATGCCCATACATCGGTATAGACCGCTTGCGCTCCCTTCACAGCCTCATAAGGATCTTCCATGACCTCTATAAGGGCACCGTGTTTAGCTCCTTCACTCCTACACTCTTCGAGCAACGACTCGTTGGGATACAATTCCTTTGGAGCTGCCGTCACGTAGTGTATGCCCAACTTGGAGGAAATGATCATTAGCGAATTAGCTACATTGTTTCTTCCGTCCCCTACATATACTAACTTCAACCCCTTTACGTCACCAAAACATTCCTGCATAGTCATCACATCCGCCAACGCCTGAGTAGGGTGATAACTATCTGTAAGGCCGTTCCAGACGGGGACTCCGGCATACATAGCGAGTTCTTCCACCACTGATTGCTTAAAACCTCGAAATTGAATACCGTCAAACATCCTGCCTAACACCCTTGCAGTATCTTTGACGTCTTCTTTATGGCCCAATTGAATATCGCTTTTGCCTAAAAACTCGGCATGTCCTCCTTCGTCCAGGCAAGCCACGGTAAAAGCGCATCGAGTGCGCGTAGAGGGTTTTTCAAATATCAACGCGATATTTTTACCATTCAGCAAGTTCCCCTTTATGCCCGCCCTTTTTTTTGCCTTCAACGAGATGGCCAGATTTAAAAGATATTTTATCTCCTCGGGCTTATAATCCTTTAGCCATAATAAATGACGTCCCCGCAAGTTTACAGGCACTTTAATCTCTCCCCTCGCAAAAATTAAATTAATTCCGAAGCAGTGGCATGGACATGCACCTGGGGCCTCCACGCCCACGACCTAGCTCTGCTCCTTTGATCTCGTACACTTTTATACCATGGGCCCTAAGTTCTTGGTTTGTTGTCGCATTTCGACGATAAGTCACTACAACTCCGGGCGCTATGGCAAAAGTATTGGTACCATCGTTCCATTGCTCCCTCGCAGCGGCTATGGGATCTCCTCCACCCGTTTCAACGAAGGCGATAGTGTCTAGCATTAAGTTACGTTTCATCGTCCCAACCAAGTCGGTTGATTCGGTTATATCCACCACGGACCCGTCCTCTTCATAAGCAATCTCCCAAAGGCGAACGCTGCCCCTTATGCCAGGGTAAATTACGAAGCAATTGCGATCTACCATGGTGAAGACCGTGTCCAAATGCATATAAACCCGCATTTTGGGAATATCAACTGCGAGCAATTTTTTTATTCCCAATTCTTTTGCAAGCTTTCTGCCCACCACCTGTATTGCACCTGCCGTGGTTCTTTGGCTTATGCCAATGGCCACCACTTCATCGGACAGGACTAATATATCTCCGCCTTCAATAAAGTAGGGATGAACATTGGCCGTTTCTTCTCCATATATAATTTTTAAACCAGAAAAGTAAGGATGATGATTAAATATATATTTTGCGTATAAAGGCTCCTTGCGACGTGCTTCAAACCGCATAACACTTATGATGACTCCGTCTTTTACGAAGGAGAAGGGATCACGTTGAAACAGTATGTTGGGAAGAGGCTTTATGAGAAAGTCTGTTCTTTCTGAAGTGAGCAAACAAAGGCTTTTGATGTTGCCGACAAGTTCTTTGGCCTCCAAAGCTGTCAAACCAGCTATGAGGACTTCCGACAAATCAGCGGGAGGCATATCGTAAAACGCATGAGCCAGGGCATCCTTCAACTGATGATCCAATGCTTCCAAGGCAAGCGCCTCTTCCAATAAATTCTTGCGTATTTCGTCTTCCTTTAATATATGCGCTAAACAATTACGGAAGTACACAACTTCTACGCCATTATCTCTGAGCAAATCGGCAAAGGCATCATGTTCTTTTTGAGCCTCTTCCACCCAAAGAATATCGTCAAAGAGCAATTCATCTTTGTTATCGATGGTTAAACGGGACAACTCTAACCCTGGTCTATGAAGAAGTACTCTTCTAAGCTTGCCTATTTCCGAGCCTACATACAATTTTTTGTCGTCATCATCCACTTCCCTCACCACCACAGCATAGATAGAATAAACAAAACCTATCCATGAGTTTACCATATTTGATCATGGCTTAAAAGGATACCCTGTTCGGATCGACAACTTCTACAAAAACAATTCAAGGCTTTTAAAGACACCGTAAAATTACTCGTCCACGATGGCCTCCCCGGCTGAATCAATGGCTATGTAATTTTTATTTTCGGTCGTAATTAAATTGCCCCTTTTTATCTCCATAGTTGTGATCCTTTTGGGTTTAAAATAATCCAATAAATACTCAAAGGCCTTCCAGGGGTCCGCCTTATCTCCGCATGTAAAGAGGTCTATAGCAGCGTAACCATACTCAGGCCATGTATGAATGGCTAAATGTGACTCCGATATCACTACGACACCGCTAACTCCGTAGGGCTCAAACTTTCTAAAGGCCACGTCTACCACAGTGGCACCAGTCCGTTCGGCTGCCTCGATCATAGCTCCTTGAATTCCTCTCATATTGTCGAGAATATTGTACCCACAGTCGTAGGCTTCCACTAAAATGTGCCTCCCGAGCGCTTGATTATTGGTCAACGCTGTCACCTCCCAACATGATTAAAACCTCTCGTATAATTTTGGCACCCAGTAAAGATGTGATGGCATTGACATCGTTAGGCGGAGATATTTCCACCAAGTCAAACCCAACGATATTAAAGCCTCTTAACAAGCTCAATGCCCTAAAAAGGTCTGAAACGCTAATGCCTCCCGGTTCCGGGGTACCCGTACCCGGAGCAAAGGAAGGATCTACCACATCGATGTCTAAGCTCACATATATGGAACATCCCCCGATTTCGTTCAAAAGCCTTCTCAAAGGCTCAAACAACTCGATCAGATGAAAATCGGTGTTCTTGCTTCCCCATTCGATCTCTTCCCGCGATCCAGATCTAATGGCATACTGATGTAATTGCTTACTACTCGCTAGAGTTTCTGCTACCCTTCGCATTACCGTGGCGTGACTATATTTGCTCCCTTGGTAAAAGTCCCGTAGATCCGCATGAGCGTCGAAGTGAAGGACGTGCAAGTCGGGGAACCTCGAAAGCAATCCTCTGATCGTGCCCAAACTAACCAGATGTTCTCCCCCGAGCATCAAAATTCGCTTGCCCTTATTTGCAAGTGAAGACGACATCTTTTCTATCTTCAACAGTGAACCTCGCACGTCCCCAGGGGCAAAAAAAAGATCCCCCATATCGAAAAAGGAAACCTTCTCCAAATCCTCACTCAGGTAAGGAGAATAGCTTTCGATATGATGGGACTCGCTTCTTACGGCATCAGGAGCATAACGAGTGCCACCCTTTCTTGATACGGTGGTATCACAGGGCGCACCAAAAAGAACCCATCTTGCCTCTGCAAAACTTGGACCACTTTTTAAAAAGCGCGTCAATCCCCTTTTGCCTCCTCCAAATTGCCTCCATTTATGATTTCATTGATAAAAGGAGGCAATTCAAAGGCTAAAGAATGCATTGCATCGCTATAATATTTAGTCCTCTGTGGCGCCGGCCTCTTTTGCATCCTTGGATCTAATTTCTTGCTTCCAATCGCATAGGTCCAAAGGCCCGTTGGATAGGTTGGCACCACACCCCACGCCAAAAACACCTTTTCAAAGGCCATTCTCAGCCCCCTAACAGCATCGCGCAACAAATCGGGTTCTGAGAAAGGTGATTCTGTTTGGGCCACCATCATGCCCTCTTCCTTCAAAGCAACGTATACGTCCTTGAAAAAGGCCGGTTCAAACAGACCCCTGGCAAAATCCACAGGGTCAGTGCTGTCTATTATAACCACATCAAACTCATTAAAATGTCCCTTTACGAACAAAAGGGCATCCATTGGCCTTATCTCCACGCATTTATCATCAAGTGCACAGGACACCGCCGGGAAGAAAGTTTTTGACGCTTTTATGACCTCTTCATCTATGTCGACTAGCGTCACCTTTTTTACGGTCTCGTGTTTAAGCACCTCACGCACAACGCCACCATCTCCGCCTCCTATGACAAGCACTTCTTCTGGATTCGGATGTGCGCACAGTAGCAAATGAGCCATCATTTCATGGTAACAAAATTCATCCTTTTCGGTGAGTTGAATCGCGCCATCCAAAACCAGAACTCTGCCATATTCCATAGTATCTACAACCAAGATATGTTGATATGATGACCGCTTATTCAAAAGGACATCTTTTATCCTGAGACCGAGTCTCAAATTAGGTGTCTGATATTCGGTAAACCAAAGATCTGGGACCCTGCGTTCTATTCCCTTCATCGCTTAACATCCCTTATCAGAAACTTCGTAAAAGAGAGGGCAAGCCGCGATTACCGAACCGCAGCGTTCAACCTTGTGCTCTATTGATTTCACTTTAACTTCTTTAAGTGGAAGATTGCGCATTGCGAAAGCTTCACGAACCATCTCTTCGACCTTCAGGGCTGCCTCGTTAGCCTTGCAAAAACCTGAAAACTCCATTATCATCCCAAAAGAAGAAGGATCTTCTGGAATTCCAACGCCAATCGCGGCTGATATTATTTCGCCCGGAACATCGCTCGTTAAAGATCCATAGGCAATTGGAAGCAACGATCCAGCTGGCAACTGAAAAACACCCTCAAAAATACACCCGGGCGGCAAAACGCTGCTAACCCTGAGCAAATTCATATTCCCTATGCCCGCATCAAGCAAAGCGGCGTCAAAGGCAGTTAATTTTTTATCGCCTTCTCCATGGCCAACAACCAAACTGAATTTCGTTGGAATTGGTATCATTGGGCATACCCTCCTCACATAAGGTCTTCTCTAGCTTTCCTCTTGATAAAGAGCGGATTACATTATAACGTCCAAGGGGGGTGTGTCAATCGAAAATATGTATTTTTTTAAATTTTTTTTACCCTTGGTACCCCATCCATACGAATGAGGTCCATCAAATCAAAAATGTACTCGATATGCCCTTCAGGAAACGCTCTTTTAACTTGAAAAAATAAACGTGTTATAATCTCAAATGTCAGGGGCAAGAAGTGCTCAGGAGGTCTCGGCATGCGAAATCACGAAAACAAGAACTCAAATGGAGGACGTTTTAAATTTGCATTAATTTATACTTTTTTATTATTTTTTGCAATCGCCTTTGTCCTTTGCGCAGGGTTCGTTTTTAAGCTATCCACGGAGCTGCCATCTTATGATGAGCTCATAGCCTTTAATCCTAACCTTTCAACTGTGATCTACGATAGAAACGGCGCAGAAATAGCGAGGTTGTTTAAGGAAAACCGAACATGGATACCGTTAGAAAAGATTTCCCCTTGGGTTGCGAAGGCCGTCCTGGCCGCGGAAGACGATGATTTTTATAAACATCGTGGTATCGACATTAAGGGCATCACAAGGGCGGCCATCGTAAATTTCACGAAGAGGGACACTTTGCAAGGCGGAAGCACAATCACACAGCAGCTCGCTAGGAACTTGTTTCTTACTAGAGAAAAGACGTTAGAAAGAAAGATTAAGGAAGTCATCTTGGCCTTCAGATTAGAAAGGCTATATTCCAAGGATCAAATTTTGGAAATGTACCTAAACACCGTATATTGGGGCCATGGTGGGTACGGAATATATGCTGCTTCTTATAACTATTTTGGCAAGGAGCCTTTGGCGCTAACGCTACCTGAGGCCTCCATGTTGGCTGGATTGTTGGCCGCACCCGAGTACTTTACTCCTTTGCGCCATCCGGATAGAGCTAAATTGAGACAGTCCTACGTCTTGGGGCGAATGGAAGAATTGGGATGGATCACCCAAGATGAAGCTCGGAAAGCCTTGGATACCGAACTCGCCTTTTCTAAAAAGAAACAACCTACTCTAAGTGATAACCCGGCGCCTTACTTTGTCTCCTACATACTTTTTAATCATTTGTTGCCCAAATATGGGCCGGAAATTGTCTATCAAGGTGGTTTAAAAATATACACCACTCTGGACCTGGGGCTTCAAAACGCAGCCGAGAATGCAACTTCTAAACTTAAAAGCGAAGGCGCACTTGTAGCAGTGGATCCAGATACGGGCGAAATACTCGCAATGGTGGGAGGAAAAGATTTCAACATAAGCAAATTCAACAGGGCTGTGCAAGCATATAGAGAACCCGGCTCAGCATTTAAGCCCATAGTATATACGGCAGCTCTTGACAAAGGTATAAGACCCATTGACAGGGCTTTAGATGCTCCCCTCTCCTTTCCAAACGGGTGGCAACCAACTAATTACGGGGACAAGTATCACGGAGAAAGCACTTTGTTAGAAGCCCTGACGGATTCTTACAACACCGTTGCTGTACGCATCGCTCAACTGACAGGTGTAGAGGCAATAATAGAAACAGCAAGAAAGATGGGCATCAAAAGCCCTTATCTCCCCCACGATCTATCAATAGCGTTGGGTTCAGCAAGCTTAACGCCACTTGAGATGGCAATTGCTTACAGCGTGTTCGCCAATGACGGATACCGTGTAGAACCCTTCGCAATTAAAAAAATTATCGATTTTAGGGGAAAAATCCTTGAATCAAATGGCCCAACGCTGACAGAAGCCATCGATCCAGCTATTGCAGTAACTCTACGTTCGATGTTAATAGATGTTGTAAATCACGGAACCGGAAGACCGGCAAAGATCCAAAATTACGAGGTTTTTGGCAAGACGGGAACTACCAATGATTGGAGTGACGCTTGGTTTGTGGGAGGCGTTCCAGGTTTGGTGTGTGTTGTCTATGCAGGACATGATGATCACAAATCTTTAGGTCATGGCAATACAGGAGGTCGTGTAGCCGCTCCTGTGTGGAAGGATTTCATGAGTAAAGCCGTAAAAATCGCTCACCTGAATGAAAATTTCTCCCTTGCCGGGGTCATAGGAGAAAAGGTTCTGAGAGTAGAAATTTGTCGTGAAACGGGATATCCTGCCAGTTTCAACTGTCCGAAGAAAACGGCCATCTTGTTACCTCTGGATTACGTTCCCGAAAGAACCTGTCCCTATCATGGCGATTCCTATAGCGCCTTCGCTGAGGCCTATGACTTCAACGAGCCTAAACTCTACTTGATCACTGGAGATGATTTGCTCCTCGCAAGTTATGGAATGAGATTGCCGACCTACGCAAGCTACCCAGATCCTACGAAGCCGCCACTCGACTTTGACAGTGCACCGACTACCAATATACCCGAACCGCAAATCATGAAACCCAAGGGGGAACCTCCTGCTGAACCGTCAAAGAAGGTCTATCACGAACCTTCTCCCGATGAAATTGAGAAAAGATATCAACAATTGCTCAAGGAGTACGGTCTGACAGACTGATGTCAAGCGGCCAAGGCGTAGGCACGGCAATGTCACCAAAAAAGGCCATGGCATATCTATCGGTCATTCCTGAGATGAAATCGATTACTCTCGTTATAGCGTTGGCCTCCACATCTGTAAACTCGAGGGAATCAAAAACATGAGGGTTTGACAAGAGGTAATGAAAAATCGTGCTCAAAACGTGTTTTACCTTTGGTCTTTCTTTTCTCGCTTGAGGGCCCAAATAAACACGCTCATAAAGGAAAGATCTCAACAATTCCATAGATCCCAGAGCCGCGTCGCTAAGGTAAATACCCCCTTGTCCGCTACTATTTACCACATCCGTTACCAAAGTACCAATTCGCTTGCTGTGGGTATCTCCCAAAAGACCGATCACCTCTTCGGGAACTTCATGTATTGAGACCAAACGAGCCCTTATTGCGTCGTCTAAATCGTGATTCAGGTAAGCTATGGAATCACTTACCCTTACAACCCAAGCCTCATAAGTCGAGGGTTCAAATAATTTTAACCCTTCGTGGACGTCTACTTGCCCTTTACTATGCTGTAGTATTCCTTCTCGAACCTCCCATGTAAGGTTGAGACCTTTGCCATCCCCTTCTAAAGAGTCCACTATTCTAAGGCTTTGTTCTGCATGGTGAAAACCATTTAAACCGTTCTCCTTGGCCAACTCGTCCAAAACCTCTTCCCCCATGTGTCCAAAGGGAGTATGACCTAAATCATGGCCCAATGCTATTGCTTCCGTTAAATCCTCGTTTAAACGCAAGGCTCTAGCTATGGTTCGCGCTATCTGGGATACTTCGAGCGTATGTGTCAACCTTGTCCTGTAGTGATCTCCTTCAGGCAACGGCAATACCTGCGTTTTATACTTTAGCCTTCGAAAGGCCTTGCAATGGATAATCCTGTCCCTATCCCGCTGATAGCAAGTCCTTATTGGACAAGGAGGTTCATCAGTCTTTCTTCCTTTCGAGTCGGCGCTCTTAGAGGCAAAATCCGCCAGTAGCTGCCTCTCTACTGTCTCCCACATTATTCTTGGGGTCAATCATCCAACACCTCATATATTCAAATAATCCATTATCTCTTGTGCCGTCTCCTCAACGGCCTTGTTCGTAACGTCGAAGATCTCGGCCTTCAGCACTTCCATAATCTGCTTAGCATATCTTAGCTCTTCTTCTATACGCTCCTGCCTGGCATACATCGAGACTCCCGGATCAAGCCCCAAAACCCTCAACCGCTCTCGGCGAATTCGTGCTAATTTGGCTGGATCTATCATCAACCCTATGATCTTGTTATTTGGAACTTCGAACAATTCCATTGGCACCGGGCTCTCTGGAACCAACGGCATATTGGCAACCATCAAACCCTTATGGGCCAGGTACATTGCTAAAGGAGTTTTACCGCTTCTTGAAACCCCTATTAGCACTATATCAGCTTCCCTTAACAGCTCCGGACTTTTACCGTCATCGCATTTAATGGCAAACTCTATCGCCTTGACCCTTCTAAAGTATTCCTCATCCATCCTCCTCATGAGTCCAGGCGTCTCGCGTGGTGGAGATCCGATTCTTTTCTCCAAGGTTCCGAGTATGGGACCAAGTATGTCTATGAAATCGATATTCCTACGGCTTGCTTCTTTTGCGAGTAAATTGCGCAATTGATGATCTACTAAGGTGGCGATGATAAGAGCATCTTCATCTTGGGCTCGCCGTAGCACTTCCATCAGTCGATCTTGGTCATTGACGTACCTAAAGCGCACTAACTCGCTTGCCTTGCTACTAAACTGGCTGGTGGCGGCCTTTGCAACGTGCTCGGCCGTTTCGCCCGTGAAGTCTGACACAATAAAAATCCTCACACTCATTTTTCCCACCTGGTCTAGTCTCTGATGGCTCCAAGGTCTCCCACCAAATGAAATAACTTATTGCACTCATATAAAAGGGAGAGCCTATTTTGCCTGATCTCCGGATCTTCTGCCATTACAAGCACCTGATCAAAGAATTCGGATATTATCGGTTCAAGATCCAACAACAAGCTGATAATCTCTTTCCATCGATAGCTCTTGAGCGCACCACTTAGCTTTGGCGTTATCTCCTGGATTTTATGATATAGTTCCCTTTCTAAGTCATTCTGAAAGAAAGTTTCGTTAATTGCAGTCGACACGAAGTTTGGGGCTTTGGCCAAGATGTTTCTGACCCTGACAGCAGCAGTAGCTAAGCGCTGAAACCATTCTTCGTTTCTGACGGATTCCAATTCTTCTGCCAATCTTACGACCTGCAAGGGCCTCTCGCCTATTACTGCCAATGCAAGCGAAACAACATCATGGGAGAATCCTTTTTCCCTTAACTGAACATACAATCTTTGCTTTAAAAACTCAATTACACGCATTGTTACCTCTGGCTCGCAATCTAAACTTTTAGCCGACAGGCTCACAAGATGACTCAGATCGACATCGATCCCAAGCCCCAGGATCAACTCGTTTAAACACCTTGCGGTCCTCCTAAGGGCGTAAGGATCCTGCGAACCGGTCGGAAGTAAATCCATCTTGCCACAAGACGCAATGTCATCAATTCTATCGGCTATGCCAACGATGGCACCAATAATATCCTTTGGCAAAACGTCGCCAACGAAGGCAGGAAGGTATTGCTCATACAAGGCTTGAGAGACTCGTTCGTGTTCGCCGTTGGCCTTGGCGTACTCCCTTCCCATCACGCCTCGAAGTTCTGGAAATTCATAAACCATATTGGTCACCAGGTCTGCTTTGGAAAGATATGCAGCTCTTTCTACCAAATCTGCTGTTTCTTTGTCATAACCCAGATGCTCGCACAAATGCAGGGCCAGCTCTTTGATCCTGGCTACTTTATCATACAAAGTTCCTAACGATTCTTGGTAGACGATGTTTTGTAGTTCGTTTACTCTCGCGGCTAAAGGTTTCTTTAAATCTTCATTATAGAAAAAGACCGCGTCTGATAATCTGGCCCTAAGAACCCTTTCATTACCCTCTTTAACAACTTCCATATCGGTAGCCCTGTTGTTGCTGATGCCAACAAAGGCCGGCTTCAATTTCCCTCCGTCATCTTTTAGGGGAAAATACTTTTGATGATGGATCATGACCATTATTAAGACTTCTTCAGGAAGCGATAAGAAGCCTTCATCGAATGTGCCAATAAAGGGAACTGGATATTCCACTAAAAAAACGTTTTCGTCCACCAGATCGGGGGGCAGCATGGCTTTAACATGATGCTCCCTTTCAACTGACGCAATTCCAGATAAGATTTTTTCTTTTCTCTTTGCTTGATCGACAATTACATAATTATCATATAACTTCTCAAAATATTCGTTCGATGAGTTTATCTCAACCCTGCTCGAACCCATAAATCTATGACCACGCGTCACCTTGTCTCCCCTTAGATTCCCCAATTCCATGGGTACTACTTCATTACCGTAAAGACATAAAAGCCAGCGTATAGGCCTCACGAACCTGAGGTTGGGCTCTCTCCAATACATATTTTTAGGAAAAACTAAATGCCTTACCAGGCGACCTAATAAATCGGGTAATATTAAAGTCGTATCTTTGCCCTCTTGCCTGATCACGGCAAAAGCGTAAAGTTGACCATTGACTTCTTCTTTTTTCAGCGATTCTACCGGAACGCCGCGACTTTTTGCAAAGCCCAAGGCTGCCCTGGTTGGGTTGTTATAAACGTCGAACGCCTGGTTCCATAGAGGTCCTTTTATCTCTTCTACGAGATCTTCCTGTTTCTCCTGCAATCCTTTTACGTGAATGACAATACGCCTTGGAGTTCCAAAGCTTTCTATGACATTATAGCCCAAGCGCTCCTTTTGAAATTCTTCCGCAGCCAATTCCTTGATCTTCTCCAAAGCCCACGGCATAAATCGAGCGGGTATCTCTTCAGTGCCAATCTCAAACAGTAAATCTCTTGTTCCCATGATAGCGATCCTCCTGACTGGCTAAAACTTAGCAATGTTGGAATTTTTCCATAAAAGGATAACCTGCCGCTTCGCGTTGACCCAGATATTTCTCACAACACATGGACGCAACGGCCCTAACCCTGCTTATAAAGCCTGTCCTTTGGGTGACGCTAATGGCATTCCTTGCGTCGAGCAAGTTAAAGGTGTGAGAACACTTCAATACGTAATCATAAGCCGGTAAAACTAAACCTTTTTCTGCAAGACGCTTCGCTTCTGCTTCGTACATATTGAACAGTTCAAAGAGCATATTAACATTGGCTTCATCAAAGTTATACGTAGAATGTTCCACTTCTCCTCTGTAATGTATATCACCGTAGGTGATATCTCCAACCCAACGTAAATCGAACAAACTGTCAACTTTTTGTACAAACATGGCTATGCGCTCTATTCCGTATGTTAACTCCACCGGGACGACATCCATGTCGATACCGCCTACTTGTTGAAAATAAGTAAATTGTGTTATTTCCATCCCATCGAGCCAAACTTCCCAACCCAATCCCCACGCTCCAATGGTCGGAGACTCCCAGTCATCCTCCACAAACCTGATGTCGTGATCCGCGGGATCGATGCCTAAAGCTTCTAGGCTTTTAAGGTATATATCCTGTACATCGTCTGGAGCCGGCTTAATTATCACCTGATATTGATAATAATGTTGCAATCTGTTAGGGTTCTCGCCGTAACGTCCATCCGTTGGACGCCTGCAAGGTTCCACATAAGCGACCCTCCACGGTTCTGGACCTAAAACCCTCAATGTGGTCGCAGGATTCATGGTGCCTGCTCCCACTTCGATGTCATAGGGCTGTTGAATCAAACAGCCCTGTGTCGCCCAAAAGCGTTCTAACCTGAAAATAACCTCTTGGAGGTTCACGAAAATTCCCCCTATCCTGCTTAATGTTCGCTAATTTATATTTTTAAGTTAAGCTTCGTTCCAAGATGTTCTTTAACTTTTCATTATAAAGTGCATAGTTTGCTTTTGACTTTTTCTTTTGAGTCCATTCAACTAAATTTTTTCGAGAAAGCATGACTACAGTAATTAGCTCTCTCAATATTTCGCACGAAATTGCTTCACCATTTTTGGGATGACAACGCTCGCAAAGGAGAACATCTTCATCCCACCAGGCTTTTACAAGTTTTTTGCCACACGAAGCGCACCTAGAGATGTCGGGAGCCAATCCCCACCTTTTTGTCCATCTGTAAAGAAAACGCCACTCAACGAGACCCTCTTCCACATCCCTTTCAAGTAGGTATAGGGAATCGTAGAAAATGATCAATACATCGTTGCAAGGATGCGCGGGTAGCAAATATTTGACCAGGAGGCGAGCCCAAATCATGGCCCTTTCAAGCTTATCGGGCTTTGTTCTTATTCCCCAATGATCCTCTTTTACCTCGACCTCGCGCAAGTATAATTGATTTGGACTCCTGTAACAACCAAAGTATCCCCATATCAAGGGTTCCGTAGCCCCGCCAAATCTCCTCCTGCCACGAGCTGCTCCTGGAGCGACAACCCACAAAGGGCCACAATCTCGAAAGAACACGTATAATCTTATGTCTCCTTCGTTCGTTTCATACCTTCGCAAGACTACCCCTGTCAACTTACAGTATCCCTGTCTCATAGATAGGTCGCCAAATTTCCTAATCTTTCAAATGTCTGGCTCAAGATTCAACGGGCTCCCTCCCGTTACTTTTCTCAGTCTCGTTGTCTGCTTCTGGAATCTTGCTCAATTTAAGTTTTTTTACCCTACGCTGATTGACCTCCAAAACCTTTATAACCCACTCTCCATAGGTAAAGGATTCGCTGGGAAGCGGAAATCTTCCGAAATGACTCAGGACAAACCCGCCAGCAGTATCGGCGTCCTCGCATTCAAAGGGATAGTCGAGATATTCGCTCAAATCTTCAAGGTTTACAAGTCCATCTACGATGTAAACTCCCTCCGATTCTTCATATATGGATGGCATTTCGGCATCATATTCGTCCTGTATTTCTCCGACTATCTCTTCAAGTAAATCTTCCATGGTGATCAATCCTGCGGTTCCCCCGTATTCATCGACAAGTATAGCCATGTGAACCCGCTTGGCCCTCATGGCATCGAAGAGATCACTTATCTTTATGCTCTCGGGAACAAACATGGCTTCTCTCACGTATTTGGCAACAGGGTCATCATAATTTCCTTTATAAAGCGGAACTATGATGTCCTTTACGTATAAAATACCCTTTATATGATCGATATCCCCTTCATACACGGGTACCCTGGAATGTCCATGCTGACTAAAGATTTCTATGGATTCTCCTATGGTAGTGGTGCTGGGAATTGCCACCATGTCCATCCTCGGCACCATGACCTGATAGGCTCTGGTGTCTTCAAAGGATATTATGCCCTTAATCATGCGCCTTTCATCATCTTCTATTGCCCCAGTGGCTTCTCCTATCTTGAGCATCTCTTCGATGTCCTCTCTAGTCATAAAGGCACGTTGTAAGGACAAATCGACGTGGATTACTTTCCCCAAAATTTTGGTTATCAAAGTAACGATCCACACTAGCGGAGAAAGGATCAACCAGACTAACCTAAGAAAGGGCAAAAAGAGTGATACTACTTTTTCAGCATGAGAAATAGCGAGGGTCTTAGGAAGAATCTCGCCAAATATTAAGATCAGAAATGTCATTACAAGGATTGCAACTGGCAATCCCTTATCCCCAAAAAGATACACGGCAACTGATGTAGCTACAGCGCTAGCAGCGATGTTGACCAAATTGTTTCCAATCAGCGTAACGGTTAAAGCCCGATGAATATCCTCGACTAGCCAAGTTATAGATTTGGCTTTGCCTGGAGGCTTCTTTTCTTTAATTGCAAGCAGCTTACCCTTTCCCGTCGCCGTTATTGAGGTTTCCGAGGCGGAAAAAAACCCCGACAGTATCAGACAAAAAAGTAGCAAATAGATACTACTGGGCAGATCGGTATCCACCTTTATTATCGCCCTCCCTTTATATAATTTTTATATTTCTCTTGTTTTTTCCACATGATTGCTTCTTGTTCCTCGGTAGTATGGTCATACCCCAGCAAATGAAGTAGCCCGTGAATGTAAATCAACACGATCTCTTCTTCGGGCTCTTTCTCTGAAGCTCGAGCAAAGTCGATCACAACTCGGGGACAGATTAAAATATCGCCCAAAGCCACTTCATCCCAGTCCTTTGAAGGCAGCAAAAATCTACCATCCTCTTCTTCCCATAAGGGAAAGGAAAGAACATCGGTTGGTTCATCGATACCTCGGTATTGCTCGTTCAATTCTAACATCTCATCGGGTTCCACGAAGGTCAAAGATACCTCTATTGACTTTATGTCGTGTTTTTCCTCCAACTCCTCCTCGAGGACTTTAGCTGTTAATTTTTCCAGTTCCTGCAAGAAGACGGGCTTCCCAATCACACGCTCGAGAAGTTCCTCGCCCTTGATATCCAGCCTTACTTCCAATATACCACCTTCTCCTTAATGGTCATATTTTCTCCTTTATCTGCCTAGTATGATACATGGACATCAACGTCGCAACGAAGGCCTCTTGTATCTCCTTAAGATCCTTCATCGTCAAGTCAACTTCATCCAGCTGGCCTTCCCGTTTTTTTGCTTCTATAACTTGTCTTACGGTGTCGTCAAGGGCTGCCACACTTAAAACCGATAGCCCTAGGGCGCGCACCGCTGCTTCAACTGAATCGGCAAGCATCAACAAGGCTGTCTCCCTCGAGCGCGGTTTAGGACCAGGATAGCAATACTGTGCCTTATCAACTTCATCCCCACTTTCTTTTGCCTTATTATAAAAGTAAGATAAGCAGGTCGTACCGTGATGCTCGCTAATAAAGTCTATCATTACACCGGGAAGTCCATATTCCTTTGCAAGGTTTATGCCCTCTTGAACATGAGACAATATCACAAGAGCAGATAGAGGCGGAGAAAGCGTGTCATGTATATTTTCTCCTTCTATCTGATTTTCTATGAAGTACTGCGGCCTTTTAAGTTTACCGATATCGTGATAATAAGCACCACCCCGAACTAAAAGGGAATTGGCACGTATTTGCTCGGCTGCAGCTTCAGCCAATGTACTCACCATCATAGAGTGGTGATAGGTACCTGGAGCTTCAACTTGCAAACGTTTTAGCAACACGTTGCTTGGATGAGTAAGCTCCATCAACTTAATAGGAGATACCACGTCAAATGTCATTTCAAGCATAGGAAGCAACAATACAAATGCCCCTCCAAGGATTAGTAATAACATTAATAGGAACAGCACATCGGGAATTGTCGGTGCGTGATAAAAAACCCAGCTGAACACATACCATAATGCTACCGCTCCAAATCCAATGGCTTGCACTTTTAAAAAAGCTTTAGCACGTGTAGTGGGTCTTTCCTTAAAGATCGCGTGTGCCAATACCGTTATCAGCACAACAAGTAGCATGGAATACAAATAGGCGAAGGAATTAACATAGCTTATCATGACCCCTAGCAATCCTCCGCTTAACCCCAAATAAAAGGCGCTTATATTGGGCAATGTCAAATAACCCCAACCCACTATTGGCAAAATACCGATTCCGCTATATAGGGGATTTAATCTAGCTACACTAAATTGAATCAGCCAACCAAAAACCAGTAAAGAGGCAAAATACAGCATCTTAACTTTAGGGGCTTCTTTCCACTCCTGCAGTTCGGTATATCGGTGCAAAAAGGACCAAAGAAACACCATAAAAAGCAGCATAGCTGCTTGCATCCAGGGAAAACGCTTTTCGAAATAGCCTTGCGACTTAAGGATTTCGGCAATCTCGGGCGTAACTATATCACCTTTTTCCACCAACAATGTGCCCGGTTGAAGGATTCTTTCTATGGGCTCGACACTTGATTTGTAAAACTCCCTGATTAAAGAAGTTGCTTCATCATCAGTATCGACAACGATGGCAAAAAGATAGCTCAATATTTGGTATGCAACATTTTGATCGGCGATCGGCAAATCTGCCTCGGCAAGATATCTCCAAAGATCTAATTTAAGATCGACCTTATCGACACCATAGTTATCCGAACTTAAGAGGTGCAATCCGACATCACGTGTCACGTTTAAGACACGCTCTCTTTTAGGGGAGGGTAACGTGCTCAATATATTCGCTAATCCACCCGGCAAATAAAGCCAAGATGATGGATTATCGATATCCTCGAGCAATGCCCTGACTATGGGAGTGAGTGAAATGTCACGAACCACAACGCCCATTACTCTAGATGCTAAATTTTCTTTCAATTGTTCAGTTGCTTTCTCATCCAAATAAATAATATTCGACAATACATAATAATCTCTTGGGGATGGAAGGCCAACTTCAAACCCTTTGTTAGCCACGTCCAACCTCCATCCCCAAAAGAATAAAATTCCTACAACTGTCAAAATAAAGAAACGCAAAAGCCACTCTAAGCGCAAAGAACTCTGAGATAAGGCGATAGCTACTCTCTTAGGGTAGCTCCTGGTCGTCCCTCTTCTTTTTTTCATAAATTTCATAGGCCTCAACTATCCTCTGCACCATCTCGTGTCGCACCACATCATAGTTGGTTAAAAACACGAATTCAATGCCCGGGATACCTTCCAAGACACCTTGAATTACTTTAAGGCCTGACTCTTTCCCAGGGGGTAAGTCAATTTGCGTTATGTCTCCTGTCACAACCACTTTGGAACCAAATCCCATTCTGGTCAAAAACATCTTCATTTGTTCCGGTGTCGTATTTTGAGCTTCGTCCAATATTATGAAGCTGTCGTTTAACGTCCTTCCCCGCATATAGGCTAACGGCGCCAGTTCTATGACATTTTTTTCAAGATGCCTCATGAATCTTTCCGGGGATAATAACTCGAAGAAAGCATCGTATAAAGGTCTCAAGTAAGGTTCAACCTTCTCTTTTACGTCACCTGGCAAAAAACCAAGCCGCTCCCCTGCCTCCACAACAGGCCTTACTAAAACAATCCTGCTTACAACGGATGCCTTTAAAGCCGCAACTGCCATGGCTACGGCCAAATAAGTTTTACCCGTACCGGCTGGGCCTATTGCAAAAACCACTTCGTTGCGTCTAATTGCTTCAATATATTTTTTTTGTCCGGCCGTTCTAGGCCTCACCGGTTTTCCCCTCGAAGTGATGTATATGACCTCTTCATAAAGAGAAAGTAAATCGACCTTGCCGCCCTCGCCCAGTATATTCATTCCGTATTTTACTTCGGCGGGCGTAAGTCTATAGCCCTTTTCAGCTACCTCTGCCAATTGTCCAAGAAATTTGGCAACTAGCTTAACCACTTCGATATCGGGACCGTGAACCTGTATTTCGTCTCCTCTAACCGTTATCCGAACAGGAAATCTTTCTTCTACGGCACGAATGTTCTCGTCCCTTTGGCCTAAGATTTTTTCTAATACTTTCTCATCTGCCACGACCAGAATTTCGGGCGAGGAATCTTCACGACTTTGTACTCCACCTTTAGAATTAAATGAACCCGTCAAGGATAAAAAAATTCCCTCCCTTAAGGTTAGTCAACGCTTTCCACGGACTTCACTGCGTCAGGAAAGCGTCCCTTCAAGACATTTTCCACCTGAAATCGCAACGTCTCCCTGGCAAAAGGGCACCCTCCACAGGCGCCAGTCAAACGAACAAGGACCTTTTTCTCTTTCTCATCATAGCTAACGAACTCTATGCCCCCACCATGAGACATCAAAGCAGGCTTTATATCCTTTTCTATAATTTCAGTTATGCTTTTTTGCGCTTGTAGCACAACTCATTACCTCCTTTATCGTTAATAATCTGATCTACACCGGATAAGCTACCCCTTCAACGGGTTCTTCAAAACCTACATCCCTCTTTAACGTCCTTGCGAATTTTCTCACAAGGAAATCCCTAGCAACGTTGGGAAATAGTGCGTAAGTTAAAACATCTTCAGGCTGCAAAATCCAAGGCTTTATCGCCTCGCGAGCTTCCTCTAAACCAGGCTCCAAAATTTCACCGGGCCTGCAGGTAATTGGCTCTTCGTCTCCAACTACCTTCACGGCTATTTCCGGATCGACTTGTGCCGGAGGCCTGCCATAATAACCCAAAAAGTACATTTTAACTTCATTGGGCACTATATGCCACCTTTTACCCACGAGGACATTTAAAGTAGCTTGAGTACCAACCAGTTGGCTAGTTGGAGTTACCAAAGGAGGATATCCCATCTCGCGACGGACCTTAGGCACTTCCCTAAGGACTTCCTCAAGCTTGTCAAGGGCGTTTTGTTCTTTTAATTGGCTTACCAGATTGGAATACATTCCACCAGGAATCTGATATATCAGGACGTTAATATCAACTCCCGTAAGGCCTACTATTAGGTCTTTGTTTTTCTCTCTAACTTCTTTAAAGTGGTTGGCTATCGGAACCAGATCTTGTAATTCGATCTCAGTATCGTATATGGAATCTTTTAGAGCTGCTACCATCGATTCTGTAGGCGGTTGGCTGGTTCCCATGGCGAAGGGTGAAATTGCACAGTCAATTATATCAGCTCCAGCTAAAACAGCTGCTAAATAGGCCATCGAGCCCATTCCGCTCGTGTAATGAGTGTGAACGTGCACGGGCAAGTCGCACTTTTCCTTAATAGCTCTAACCAGCCGGTAAGCGACAACGGGAGAGAGCAATCCCGCCATATCCTTGATGCATATTGAATCAGCCCCCATATCCTTCATTTCAAGGGCAAGGTTCGCAAAAGATTCTAGAGTATGTACGGGGGAAATAGTGTAACAAATGGAAAGCTGTAAATGAGCTCCTTCTTTCTTCACCTGGTCGGCAGCTACTTCCATATTTCTCAAGTCATTTAAGGCGTCAAAAACACGAATTATATCGAGGCCGTTTCCAACGGCTCTTTTCACGAATTCTCGAACGACATCATCGGGATAGTGTTTATAGCCAACTAGATTTTGGCCACGTAGCAACATCTGAAGTTTCGTTTTTTTGACTACACGCCTCAATGCCCTCAGGCGGTCCCAAGGGTCCTCATCTAAGAATCGCATGGCTGCATCGAAAGTGGCGCCTCCCCACATTTCAAATGAGTAATATCCCACCTCATCCATCCTAGCTGCAATGGACAACATGTCCTTCGTCCTCATTCTGGTAGCCATCAACGATTGATGTGCATCCCTTAGCACAGTTTCTGTAACCAATATTTTCTTTCTTTTTCCTCCATTGCCTTTAATTTGCTCAGCAAATATGTCCAAGCCATCAGCGCTAATCATCCAAATTTAACCTCCTCGCGATTCTTCATTGAGCCTTTCTTTTGCAGATTGCCAAAGAACCTCCAGCTCGTCAAGTGTGTAATCACCCCAGCCGCGTCCACTTTCCTCTACGCTTTCCTCGATAAAACGAAACCTCTCTGAAAATTTTTCGTTAGCCCCTTGTAAAGCCTCTTCTGGGTTAACTCCCACATGTCTTGACAAGTTAGCTACAGCAAAGAATAAATCACCAATCTCTTCCTCAACGCTTTTCATGTCGCCCTCTTTTAAGGCCTCACGAAGCTCACTAATCTCTTCTTCTATTTTATCCCATAAAGGCTCGAGATTACCAGATTGCCAATCAAAGCCTGCTTTTGCAGCTCTTTCTTGAATAGCGTAAGCTTTAAGTAATGCCGGCATAGTTCGAGGAATGCCGGCTAATCGGGACTGGTCCTCCTTTTTTCGCTCTTTCAGTTTTATCATATCCCAATTGCGTCTGACTTCTTCGCTATCTAGCACGAAGGTATCGCCAAAAACGTGAGGATGTCTTCGCCTCAACTTATCGCACAAAGTATTTATAACATCTCCAATATGAAACCATTGATTCTCCGAGGCAATCTGAGCGACAAAAAGGACCTGCAAAAGCAAGTCGCCACACTCTTCGCATATGTTTCTTGCATCTTCGGCCTCTATTGCATCGATCAGTTCATAGGCTTCTTCAAGTATGTACTCTTTAAGCGTGCTCAAAGTTTGCTTCCTATCCCAGGGGCAACCGTCCGGAGCTCGCAGTCGAACCATTATATCTACAAGTTCTTCAAAACTCGCTCCTATATTGCGCTTCGATTCCATTCTTCGACCATCCCCTTACCGCACTCAAATGCAGCGATCATATACCCCACAAGGCGTTTTAGCCCACTGGCGCCGCCTGGTCCGCTGGCGCGGCTTTTGCTAATTATCCAGCAGGGCCTGCCACCGACCAACTGAAACAATCCCCCATCTTTTCCTTGCAAGACGATTTCTTTTGAATCAATCATTATTTCGTTTACCCGAAAATGGGGTAATCCCGCCCTCAATTTTGCAACGTTCAGCAGTAATTTAACTTCCTCAGGCAAGGGTCCAAACCTGTCTACTAGTTCGCCTTCCAGGTCATCGATATCTTCAAAGCTTAAATCCCTGAGCAGTCTTCTGTACAAGGCTACCCTCAAGGAACCTTGCGGTATGTAGTACTCAGGAATACCCACGGGTATTCTTACGTCCACGTAAAGGCCTTCGATATCTTCCCCCTTTAAGCTTCTCATGGCATTTTCGATCAATTTATAATAAAGTTGAAACCCGATTTTTTCCACCTGGCCATGTTGCTCTACACCGAGCAAATTTCCTCCTCCTCGAATTTCGAGATCTCTCAAAGCCAACTTATATCCTCCGCCAAGTTGATTACATTCGGCTATAGCTTCAAGCCTTTGCATTGCTTCGCTAGTCAAAGGCTTATCTGCCGGATATAGCATGTACGCAAAGGCTTGCCTGCTCCTTCTGCCAACTCTACCGCGAAGCTGATGAAGTTGGGATAAACCAAACATATGGGCGTTATCAACGATCAAGGTATTGGCTTTCGCTACATCCAGGCCACTTTCGATGATAGTTGTGCAAACAAGAACGTTAATCTCGCCTTTTAAAAACTTCATCATGGTCTTCTCCAGCTTACTTTTGGGAAGTTGTCCGTGAACTACGCCGATTTTAGCCTCAGGGACAAGCATTTGCAGACTTCGGGCACGCTTCATAATACCTTTAATGCGATCATGCACGAAAAAAACTCGACCATCGCGGGATATCTCCTTGAGGATCGCTTCTCTTACCAAACTGTCCTTCCAAGGCCCTACTACGGTAATGACAGGTTGTCTGTCCTTTGGCGGTGTGCTCAGAAGGGAAATATCCCTTATGCCAGATAGGGCCATATAAAGCGTTCTTGGTATAGGCGTAGCGGATATGGACAGGACATCGACCTCCGTTCGCATTTTCTTTAAAAACTCTTTTTGCCTTACGCCGAACCTATGCTCTTCATCTATTATTACCAACCCCAAATCCTTAAAGCGAACGTCACCCTGCAATAAGCGATGCGTTCCGATCAAGATATCAACCCGGCCTTCCATGGTATCTTTTAGTATCTTGCGCTGCTTGGCCTGCGTCTCAAAACGAGATAATCGCTCGACCCTTATGGGTATATCGCCTAACCTGGAAATGAAGTTTTCAAAGTGCTGTTCCGCAAGCAAGGTCGTCGGGATTAACACTGCGACTTGTTTCCCTCCCTCTACAGCCTTTATCGCAGCCCTCAAAGCAACTTCGGTTTTCCCAAAACCAACGTCTCCGACTAACACTCTGTCCATTGGGACAGGTTTTTCCATGTCACTTTTTATCTCTTCTATAGCCTTCAACTGGTCTGCCGTCTCTTCGTGAGGAAAGGTCCCTTCAAAATATTTGGCCATCTCCCCATCCTTTAGAAATGAATGGCCTCTTTTCATCTCTCTTAATGCATAGAGTGAAACGAGGTCTTCCGCTATTTTTTGAGCCTTTTCTTTAGCTTTTTGCAGAGTTCTTTTCCAAGATCGTTTGTCTAAACGATCTAACTGACGTTCTACTCCATAAATACCCTCATAAGGCGCTATCTTATAAAGTTGATATACAGGGACTAAAAGTCGCTTTTTATCACCATATTCCAAAATCAAATACTCCGATTTGCCCTCTTGGGTATCGACATAACTGACTCCCCTAAAAATTGCTACGCCATAATCTTCGTGTACGACGTATTGCCCAACCTCTAGGGACTCTTGCCAATCCAAGGGTGGTCGGTAGGTGTAATCCGATGCGAAAGGCTGTTCAATACCTGCAAGTGCTGACTGCGACAAGACCATATATTTGCCACTTATATCCATGAACCCGCCGCTTATTGACTGAGGAATGAATTCTACGCCAGTTTTATCTGCCCATTTCCCTAGATGATCCATATTTGCGTACAAACAAACCTTATAACCCTTAGCCTTCCATTTGCTCAAATAGGCATTGGCCTCTTCCAGTTTTCCTCTGAAAAAAGGTTCTTTTAATATATTAAAACGAAATGTAGCACCTTGAAGGAGAGAGGTGATCCTTATACGAGGCAATGACGCTATTGCCTTGTAAACTTCCTGCCATCGGGGTATAGGTGGCAATGAACGATCGTTATCGCACAGTTTGCACCAAAGCCAGCAATATATATCCGCCTGCGATTCTAATTCTTTGGGTTCAAAAAGGATTATCCTGCAATCCTCTGGGAGCATATCGAATGGAAATGCCGGCTTGCTCCCAAAAATACGGTGTATCTCTATTTCTTGATGATGGGCCACGCTTTTTTGGGTTTCTGTGTCAAAAGCCCTAATGCTTGCTACCTCATCGTCAAAGAACTCCACCCTTATTGGATATTTGTAGAGCGGATCAAATAAGTCCACCAAACTCCCCCTGACCGAAAAATGACCAGTGATCCAAACCAAATCTACAGCCTCGTAGCCGCTGTTTTGAAGCCATCGAGCCAGATTGTCTCTGCCAATGGTTTCTCCAACCATTATGCTAAAGCTATCTTCGGCAAAAGAAAGGGGCGTCATCAGTGAACCGGGAGTCGTGATCAAAAGCTTTTTTATATCACCATCGCGCCATTTTCTAAAAGATTCTCCTCTGTTTACCCACAAAGCAGAATGTCCAACCTTATCCGACGATAAAGGCAACTCTTGCAAATAAATGATCTCCTCTTCGCCAAACAAGGCCTTCCAATCGAAGTAAAAGTCAAGGGCTTGCCCATTATCAGGAAATACAACTATGCTTTTAACAGTACAATCCCTGCATACCCAAGCTCTAGCCGCTCCCTTTGCCTGAAGGTAGAGAGCATCACCCCTTGTCCAATTTTTGAGATCAACATCCCAAACTTTATCAATGTATGCCTGCACTGTTAACATCCCATCCTAAAGGCCACTATTTACATATGAAATGGCACGTTCGATATCCAAGACAATCCAAGCAAGAACCGCCTTGGCAGCTCTTTCAAGAATCTCGGGCAAAGACTCCATTTCGTCCTCATCGAAAGAAGACAGAACAAAGGCGACCAAATCCTGGGCGGGCGTTTCTTTCCCGATTCCAACTCTAAGCCTCGGCACCTCCAGGGTGCCCAAGGCAGCGATTACAGAAGCCATCCCTTTGTGTCCGCCGGCGCTTCCCTTGGCTCGAAGTCGGAGTTTGCCAAAGGGCAAGTCTACATCGTCATAAATGATCAATATATCTGAAATGCCCACCTCCAGCTCCCTTGCCGCCTGAGCAACAGAACGACCACTCAAATTCATAAATGTCAAGGGCTTCAACAAGTACACCTTCTCATCCTCTACGTCGAAAGGCCCCCAAATCATGCCTCTATAGCGATATTCATAGCTAGCGCCGCTTTTTAATTTCTCTAGCAAGGAATCTACGACTAGCCAACCGATATTGTGCCTCGTCATAGCATATTCTACACCGGGATTACCAAGACCAACGCAAAGTCGCACGCCCACTCTAAATTCCTATTCCTCCTCTTCTTCCTCCTCTTCTTCAACGACACCCTTCTTGCCAATAACCTCTACTTCCATTTCTTCTTCAACCTCTTCTTCAACGGCTTCCTCGATCTCTTCAATGATTGGCTCAACGACCTGAACTATAGTCTCTTCAGGGTCAATTGAGATAACTGCACTTTCAGGTAGCTCAATATCGGACATCCGAACGCTATCGCCTATATCAAGCGCAGCGACATCCACATGTATCCCATCGGGTATCTCGCCAGGCAACACTTCCATCTCAATCTCGTACAGTGGTTGAACCAAAACCCCGCCTTTTTTAACCCCTATACAGTCATCTCTATTCTCCAAAACTACGGGTACTGCTACAAGCACCTTATGACCCTTCAAAAGTTGATAGAAATCCACGTGAAGAATTTCCCTGCTTAAGGGATCTACTTGGAGATCTCTTATCAAGGCCGTTTCCGTCCTGCCATCAGGCAGGGTAACATTAAAGGCGTAAGTTCCCCAATGCGAGGATTGTAAATAGGGCAATACATCGTCGATACGAACCATGACGGGAATAGAT
>JAAYTM010000156.1 GCA_012518015.1 Synergistaceae bacterium | reverse complement strand
AGTTTTAGTTATTTTTCGAGTTTTAAATACATCCCGGCGTCCATAGCTGCCCTTATTTTTTATTCATATCCCGCCTTGGTTTCTGTGGGTTCTTCTTATATCAATAAAGAATATCTCTCGATGACTCTCGTTCTTTCTATACTGGTGTCTTTCGTGGGCCTTATATTTCTTTCCGGAAAAACTGCGATCTCAGTCAGCATTAAGGGAGTCTTGCTTGCCGGTCTAGGGGCTTTGTCTTATACGTCTTATATCCTTTACGGAAACTTCATCATAAAAGATGTGCCCTATCAGGTAGTCGTCGCGTACGTCTGTTTCTTTTCTGCCATTTCCTTTCTCATCTTAGGGTCGGTCGCCCGTGGTTTGGCCCTTCCCAATGCAAGTTCAACGTGGATATTGCTATGCTTCGTCGCTTTTGTTTCCCTTTTCGGTTTTCTTGCTTTCTTCCTCGGAGTTGAGCTGACCTCTCCGTCAATAGCCGCGATCTTAAGCATGGCAGAACCCCTTGTAACTGTTGTCCTGTCTCTTTTAATCTTTAAGGAATATCTGAGCATCACTCAGTACTTCGGAGGGGTCCTCGTGCTTGTGGGGTCATTTTTAGCCCTTAAAGCGTCGGCATCGCGGTAAATTAAGGGTTCTTGCCCATTTAGCCCGATTAAAGCAATTTCACCATTTCTGAAAGTTTTTTGGCGTTTTTGACCGCCAGGGCTTCGAAGTCGTTATTGAAGTAGGCGTAAACGTCGATGCCTTTTTCAAGTAACGTCTTTATACGCTGCGCCCAGGGCAGGAGTTCTTCTTCGCTGTAATCCCACAGGTAAGTATTTTTGCCCAACCCGTGGAAACGGAAATAGCAAAACTCTGCCGTCACGGGGGCGCCGTCGGGAAAACCCGTACGGCTTATCCCAACGAAGGCTATCTCATGTTTGGATAAAATTTCCGCAGTTTCGTCGAGCTTATCCCACCAGGAAAGGTGCCTGAATTCAATTGCTTGCCTATGGTGGCTGGGCAAAAGGCGGCAGAATTCGTCCAGCAATGAAGCGTCATATTTAAGTGAAGGCGAAAGCTGCCACAAAACGCATGAAAGCTGGGGCAGCAGGGCAAATCTCTCGAAGAAATTTCTTACTTCCTCCCTGCAATCTTTAAGGCGCCGGTAATGGGTTATCCTCCTTGAGCCCTTAGCGGCGAAATAAAAGCGGGGAGGGACCTTTTTAGCCCAGGACCGAAGCAGGTTTTCAAAAGGGGTGCGGTAAAAGGACATGTTTATTTCAACGGTCGTGAAATCTTTGGCGTAATAAGAAAGCCTTTCACTGGCCCTTAGGTCCGGCGGATAGTAACTTCCGTTCCACGATTCGTAAGACCACCCGCTGCAGCCGATGAGGCACTTTCCTTTTTCGTCCTCCCTGGGCCAGGGGTCCCTGAGTCGTCTTTTAGCCCAAAGGTCAGCTCTTGCCTCTCGTTTTCGGATGACCTCTTGCCAATCTTCTTTGGTACGCACGTAGTTTGGGATCTTTTCTTTTTCGTGTTTTAACTGTACGTGAGCGATCTCATGAAGAAGCAGGAACCTGAAAAGTTCAGGCGGTGCGATGTCGCGGTTTCCCCATTGGCTGTAGTAATCTTCGGGGTCGAAGCTTTGAAGAATCTCCACCCAGGCATCTCCCTCAGAGCTTATGGTGATTCGGGCGAACATATCGGCGCCCAGATATTCCCTAAAAATGAGCTTTACTCCCCACGCAGAAGCAAGCTCTTCGAGCCACACCTTTTCTGCTTCATTGAGCATTAACACCTTATTCTCATTGACCATGAGATATGTCACCCTTTTTATAAATAAGGCCGCTTAAAAGGTTAATCCATGGAGGCCAGACGTGCTATATTTTCGCGCAGGCAATTGTACTCAAAGGTCATCTTTTTTCGGGCCAAAGCAGGAAAGATGTCGCGCCATGGCAGGTCTTTGTCTGCCGTTCCTTCCGTCTTCCAGTCCACGACGACTATTTTATCGCCCCTAATTGAATTTTTGCGCACCAGGAAATTAGAAGGGTTGGCCCAGTCGTATATCACAAGGTCGTGTTTGATTAAAAAATCGTAAAGGTCTTCCAAAAGGTCCAGGGCGTGTTTCAACTTGCCGGGGTTATTTTTTACGTAAACGTCAATGGGTTGTGAAAATGAGCCATCCTCGTCACTAACGCGCTCGACGACCAGCCCGGGTCCTAAGTTGGTCATCACGATTCCGTAACATCTGGGCGCGTGTTCAAAAAATTCTTCGCCAATTTTAAGTGCCACAGAGCGATAGACCCTTGCCTCTTCTCGGTTAGACCAAAAATCTATGAGCCAGGGCATTAGAAGTCTTTTAAGTCGCTTCCTTGGAGAAATGCGGTAACCCCTCCTCCAAAGCCTATCAACTTTTATGCATAAATTTGGGTCCTGTGGATGTATATAAGCTTCTCTTTTGCTGCCGCTGTGGATCAAAAGCTCGGGTCTTAGCGCTATTATCTTGTCGGGTTTAAACCGCGGTTGCAGGGCTTGTGGTTTAAAAAACATCGGAAAAAGATCGGCCAGGAAATACCTATAATTATCCTTGGGAAGAAAGGCGTTCATCCAAAGCCTTAGAGCTTTTTTGTAAATCTTTTTTGCACCCCTCGGGTTGCCGTTTGCTTTATGAATTTCGGCTAAAAGGTCCAAATATTGAACCAGATCAGGATGATTATCGCCAAGCTCTCTTAGTGCCACGTCCAGAGCTTTTTTTGTCTCGCTCAGAGCTTCATCGTAATTGTTGTCTTGAATCAATTTTTTTATGTTCAAGGCTTCAGTGGTATTGCTCAACGGGGGCGCCTCCTTAAATAAAAATCCTTTATGTATTGTACAACATGGACTGTTTTATTTGGCTGCGCTACAGAATGTTTTTGACTTTTTATAAACTTTGTTGATATTTCTATTACAACATTTCATTTAAATGATAAAAATGATAGAATTGAAACGTTGAGCGTAAATCTCTTTAGAATTTATAGTCCTTTAATGGATCGAAGTTCCGCGCCATGAACTGTTAAATAATAAAAGATAATCCAGGGTGTGATCTTGTATGTTAAAAGCAAAAAAGATCCCCGTCAGTGATTTAGAAAAATTCAAAGGGATTGTGGCCGAGGATGTCGTATCAAAAGCTAAGGCACTTATATTGCCTAGAGGTTCAAATCTTTCTTGGTTAAGCAATGTAGCAAAGAAAAATTTGATCGCAAAGCTCAAAGCAGAAGGGATTGAGTATATAAGCGTTTACTCGAGCGATGTTGACCTGCAGAAAAATTTTTTTAGTCAAGGTGCGGAATATAAAGAAAAATTAGACGTACCGGTCAAGCGAATCGACCGAGAGTTAGCAAATCAAACTATGAAGCAAATCGGCGATCTTTATCAGAGGATAGCTAGCGGCGAGGACGCCAGAGACTTGTACGATTCTCTCATAGTTACAGGACATATCTTAACGCAAGAGATTTTACAATCGGATGCTATAACTTTATCCCTGATCAAGGTGAGGGAAAAGGACGAATATACTTATGTACACTCCTTTAACGTTGCATTGCTTGCCGGTTTTTTGGCGGCAAGGTTAAGCAGAAGGGATAAAAAGTTAGTAGAAAAAATTACGATTGGCGGCTTAGTTCACGATATTGGCAAAGCTTTGATCCCCCTTGAAATTCTTAACAAACCCGGACGTTTGGACGATAGGGAGTACGCAATAATGAAAGCTCACCCCGTTTATGGCTTTAACCTTGCGAGGCAAAACGGCATAGAGGACCTAGTGGTACTTTCCATCATAAGGTGGCATCATGAAAGGGTAGATGGCAAGGGATATCCCGATGGACTTACAAGAGATGCTATCCCCCTTGTTGCTCGGATCGCCGCTGTGGCTGATGTATTTGATGCCGTTACGACGGACCGCGTCTACAGGACTGCTGAATCTCCTTATAATGCCATCTCCTTAATATTTATGGGAGCAAACACTCACTTTGACCCTGAAGTGGCAAGGGAATTGATATTGGCTCTTGGCTTATATCCGCCAGGCACTGTAGTCGAGTTGTCCAATCAAAGCACCGCAGTCGTAATTGCGTCCAATCATGGCGACATGATTCGACCGGTCGTTATGGTTCTCTCGGACTTTAACGGCGTGTTCCTTGAAGAAAAACACGTTATTAATCTAAAACAAGCGCCCGGTCTCTATATAAAAGGAGTGATAGGCAATTTTAGTGAATAAATAAACAAAGGGCTTATAAAAATTCTCTTGAAAATAACGGCAAAGCATGGTCAATTCTTATGCCTTTCGCTGCTGTCGTCCGCCACACAGTTGGCGGATTATTTTTTATGATTTTAACTGGCTTTTTCAACAGTTTCGATGGATGGAGTATTAAAAGAAGACTCCAGTTTTTTAAACAGATATAGCGATACTATAAAAGCCACGACAGAAGAAATGGGTTGACACCACCATATGCCATTGATGCCAAAAAGGGCGTTTAAGGTCACCGCAGCTGGATAACGAACCAGAATATTACGCGTAACCTGGGCGAATAAGTTGTAGTGCGTGTGCCCTGCACCCTGAAATACGCCGCCTATTATAATTGTCAGTGCAACTATGGGATAGCCAGTTGTGGAAGCTCTTATGGAGGCTGTTGAATAGAGGGATGTCAGGCCGTCCGGCTTGAAAATGGACAAAAAGAACATGGGAAAGATATATAGCAAGACTCCAATGCTGGACATCAATATGACAGACCATTTGGCCGCAAAGAGAAATCCGGACTTAACTCTGCCGTAATCGCCCTTGCCTAAATTGTAGGCGACGAAGGGAACTAAAGCTGCATTGAACCCAAAGACTACAAGGAAGGCGATATCTTCTATTCGGTTGCCAAGCGCCCATCCGCTTATTGCCGCTTCCCCGTATTGGGAAAGCATCCTGTTGAGCAAAGCTGCCCCGACGGAAAAACTGATCTGGGATAGGGAAAGCGGAAGCCCTATGGCTAAAACATTGCGCCACGTGGGAACCGTGTTTCTTTCAAAACTAAACTTGGGATGTATTTCGCTATGCTGCTTCAGCTTTGAAACGGAGTACAGCAAGGTCAGCAACCTGCCTATGAGCGTTGCAAGCGAAGCGCCGCCTATTCCCAAGCCAAAGGTGAAGATGAACAAGGGGTCCAAGGCTATATTCACCGCATTTCCTATCAGCAGGCTGTACATGGGCACTATGGCATTCCCCTGGCTCCGGTAAACGGCGTCAAGAAGCAGGCTACATGAAGCTACAGGAAAAGACCAAATTTGCCAAAACAGATACTTGTTTAGGTGTACCATTGCCTCAGGGCTCGCGCCCATGAAGGCGAAGAAAGGATCCTTGATGCTTGGGATTAAAAGTATGCATGGCAACAGGGATATCATGAAGACGAGGGAAAGGGTAGCATTTGCAAGGTAGCGTCCGCGATAAAGTTTTCCCATGCCCAAGTTCCTGCTTATGAGCGTTGTCGCTCCGATAGTACAACCGCTCATCAAGGCATACTCCACGAATATAACGGGCAACATGAGCGACATTGCCGCCAAGGGTACGGTCCCCAACCAGGCCACGAACATTGTGTCCGCTATATGAAATACCGTATGTCCCAGCGTCGCGATGATGGAGGGTATCGCAAGGCTCCACAGCACATGCGGTACAGGGTCTCTTCCCATGTCCACGTTTACGGTCTTTCTGCGCTGCACATTTATTCTCCTCGTATTTTTATATATAACTTATATATCATTATACATATCATATATAATGACATATGATATCATTTGTAAAATTTTAGGATGACCCTTTCTGAAGCAATTTGAAAGGGTCATCGCCCTCTGATAGAACAAAGTTATCATGAACCCAAGCTATCGAAAGTTCAGCGATGACCCCCCCTCGCTTAATTACCTTGATGGGCGTAATTAGGCCAAGTTAGGAAATAATAATATATTTGCAAATAACACAGAGAACTTTAATGTATTCTGTAATGAAAAAATCAAGAAAATAAATCTGGAGGTAAAGAAATGAATTATCACGATGAAAATAGAACAAGGGGACACTGGTTGAGCAAGCCGCCCCTAAGTATGGGCTGTGGAGTTGTTCTGCCAATTCTGATTTTGGCCGTTGTGTTAGGTTTCATTCCCCTTGTACGTTTTTATACGGATTTTGTTTGGTACGATGCTTTAGGCTACGCTGCGGTGTTTTGGAAAAGGTTTTGGCCTCAATGGTTGTTATTCGGCTTCGTTTTTATCCTTTCCCTAGGTATTGTCAGGTTTAGCTTAATGCGAGCAAGGAAGACTGCTTTAGAGGCTGTGGTATTTTTCGATTCTCCCTTAAACCTACCGCGAGTTAAGATGATAATCAATGCATTTGCTTTGGTCGTTGCCCTAGCTCTGGCCTTCGGAGCAAAAGATCAATGGGCGATGGTTTTGAGGTTTTTAAATCGAATGCCCTTTGACGTAAAAGATCCAATTTTTAATAAGGATATCGGATTTTACGTATTCCAGTATCCTTTCTATAGATATGCACAAAGTCTTTTAATAAAGATTTTCTTGGTTTCACTCGTTGGTACAGCTTTTTTATATTTTATCGCTAGATCTCAGGGAAGTATCGATATGGATTCCTATAGACAAATCCCACTTTCTCCCCACGAACGCTTGCACCTAGGTGTTTTGGGTGGTATTTTATTGCTCTTACTCGCGTTGGGATATCGGTTCGATCGCTACGAACTCCTCTTTTCCCCTCTAGGTGTTGTCTTCGGAGCAGGGTACACTGATCTTCATGCCCGTTTATTAGCCTATAACGTGCTTGCCATAGCCGTCGCCGTCATTGGGCTTTTCCTTCCCATTGCTGCTAAACGCAAGACCTGGAAGTTTGTAGGCATCTTGATAGGAGTATGGATCGTTGGAACGGTGGGCTTGCGGGGTATATATCCTGGAGTAATTCAAAGATATGTAGTAGAACCCAACGAATTTCAGAAGGAAAGCCCCTACATAAAGCATAACATCTTAGGCACGCAACTCGCTTACGGACTAGACGATGTAGTGGTGAGCAATATCACGCCCAAAGACAGAGTGACGCTGCAAGATTTTGAGGAAAACAGAGAAACAATAGAAAACATAAGGTTGTGGGATTACGGACCTTTACTTCGAAGCTACAAACAACTTCAGGAAATAAGGACATATTACGAATTTCCAGACATCGACATTGATCGTTATTACTTTCATGGCGAGGTGCCCAGGCAGGTGATGCTCGCCGCAAGGGAATTGGATGTTCGACAGCTTCAAAATCCCACCTGGGTGAATATGCACCTCGAGTTTACCCATGGTTATGGCATAGTAATGAATCCGGTTAATGAGGTAACCCCTACGGGGTTGCCCGTATTTTACGTTCAAGACCTGCCTCCCAGGGCAACCGTTCCGCTTTCCATAGAATATCCTCAGATATATTACGGAGAAATGACCGATTATTACGTGTTAGTCAAAACGACCGTTCAGGAGTTTGACTATCCTGCGGGAGACGTGAACGTCCGCTCCACCTACCAAGGCAAGGGAGGAGTTTCCATTAGTTCTTTATTGCGTAGGCTGGCGTTTTCTGTGCGCTTCGGGGATACGCAGATTTTATTTGCCGATGCAATCACTCCGGAAAGCAGGATAATGTATTACAGAAACATTTATGAACGCGTGAAACGCATTGCTCCCTTTTTACTATTCGACCAAGATCCCTACTTGACAGTGATGAGCGGAAGGCTGATCTGGGTGATAGATGCTTACACGATTACCGACAGATATCCTTACTCTCAACCCACCACTCTGACGAAGAAAACCGGCAAGGTGCGTTTTAATTACATTAGAAACAGCGTAAAGGTGTTAGTCGACGCCTACGACGGTAGCGTGGAATTTTACGTGTCCGATCCGAAGGACCCTCTGATTCTCGTTTGGGATAAGATATTTCCCGATCTATTTAAGTCCCAGGAAGAAATGCCCCACGACTTGGTTCTTCATCGACGCTATCCGATGGATCTTTTTCAAGTGCAAGCTCAAATATTTGCCGTATATCACATGTCGGATCCAAATACATTTTATAACAGGGAAGACGTCTGGTCATTTCCTACGCACGAAGAATCCCAGGCGTCGCCTTATTATATCGTCACAAAACTAAAAGAAGCAGAAAGGGCAGAATACGTCTTGGTTACCCCATATCTTCCCTTTGGAAAGAACAACATGATCGCCTGGCTAGCGGGGCGTTGCGATAGAGACACTTACGGTCAATTGGTGGCTTATGTATTTCCGAAGCAGAAACTGATTTACGGTCCTCAGCAAATAGAGGCATTGATAAATCAACATCCCGAGATATCGGCGCAGCTTTCTTTGTGGAGCCAAAGAGGCTCGGACGTAATATTCGGAAGGTTATTGGTGATACCGTTGGGCGATTCTATTTTATACGTACAGCCTCTTTATTTAAGGGCCGAAAACAGCGATCTTCCAGAGCTGAAAAGGATTATCGTTTCGGCCGGTGGCCGCGTTGTATGGGGAGAACGCCTCGATGATGCAATTAGCGATTTATTTGGAGTTCGAGAAAGAAAAGAAAGTGTAGTGGCAGAATCGCCTTCGTACGTATCGGAAGGTTTGGTTGAGCCTGACGATTCAAGGGAATTGGTAATATTGGCTACAGAGGCTTACAACGAAGCCCAGGAGGCGTTGCGAAGGGGCGATTGGGCAGGTTATGGCGAGGCGCTAAAACGTTTGGAAGAATATCTCAATCGACTTAACAATTTGACAAATCCTATGCATGAGAATGGCGACAAAGATGGATAAAGAGTTACGTATGCTGTCATCTGTAAAATTTGGGATGACCCTTTCTGAAGCAATTTGAAAGGGTCGTCGCCCTCTGATAGAAGAAAGTTATCATGAACCCCAACTACCCACGAGACAGCAGAGTAATTTTACAGGAAACTAAGGACTTGACCGTCATATATAAGTCGTATAAAAGTGAACATGAATTTATGTGAACTTCCTTCAGGCTAAGAGCCGGATGAAGAACACTCTGCGGATGCTTGGAAAAACCCCGCCTCGCGAGCCAACTTCTTTTTATGCTTTACAAATGCCTTCCTCCAGCGTCCGGTGCTAAATACAAGTATCATTCCAATCCCCTGCACAATATCGGAAGCGTTGATGCCAAGCCAAATGCCTTTATAGCCCATTTTGACGACAAGTGCGAAAAAGTAGGCGAAAGGTATTCTAAAACCCAGCTGACCAATTGCGTTGACAATGGTAGGCACTTTGGTGTCTCCCGCGCCATTCATCGCCTGGCCAAGGATGAGCGAAAATGCAAGAAAGGGAAACGTTAAGGCTAGATAATGCAAATACGAGCTACCGATAGTAACGACCTCCGGATGGTCGTTAAAAAATCTTACGAGACTTGGCGCAAAGACCAGGAAAACTATGATGATCGGGATGAGAATAAGTTCATAATATGCAACGGTACGCCATGCAGCCTTTTGCGCTCGCTTCGGCCTTCCTGCGCCCAAGTTTTGCCCCACTAAAACGGCAGCCGCGCCTGCAAACCCGTTGCCGGGCACTATGATGAGCATTCTAAGCCTTGCCCCTATCCCATACGCCGCAAGAGTTACGTGCCCAAAAGATGTGACCAGGCGCATCAAAAAGAGAAAGGACACTTCACGGATAAATACTTGAAGTGAGGCAAAGGAACCGATGCTCACAATCCTTTTCATCAAAGGCGGAAGAGGCTTCAGGTATTTAAGCTTTAAATGAAGCGTGGAGTGTCCAAAAAGAAGATGCCTTAAAAGAAATAGGACGCCAATTCCTCGGGTTAAAACCGTTGCTATAGCAGAGCCGGCTACGCCCATAGCAGGAAATGGGCCATACCCCATGATAAGCATCGGATCAAGAATGATATTAAGGATATTTGCTATTATCAGTGCGTATAAAGGAGTCTTGGCATCTCCTGATCCCCTCAGAGCGAAATTTATTCCCACAAAAATAAAAATGGAAATGGCAAATGCGAAGTTTATCTTAAGGTATTCTCCTGCATATATAAAAACATCACCTGTGGCTCCAAAAAGCTTTAAAATGGGATCCACCAGAAAAAGCGCTACTAATAACATTACGCCCGATCCGATAATACCCAAGATAAGCGTTTGCCCTAAAACAATATCCGACATCTCGTGATTTCCTTCTCCGGTAAAGTGTGCGATGAGAGCCATCGTTCCTACGGCAATGCCCTGAACCAGCATCGTGAGTACCGCCACAACTGTACCGGCAATAGCAAGTGCGGCTACTTCAACATGTCCCAATTCACCGACAAAATATAAGTCCACCATCGAGAAAAGATCTTGCAGCAACCCGCCAATCATCATTGGAGCTGCAAGCTTCCAGATGGATCGCGAAAGTTTGCCTTCTACTAAGTTTTTTTCAATTCTTCGTTCGCGTTCATTTGCCATATAAAAATCGCTCCTTGCAACCTTCAGTCTTTCGTAAAATTCGATTAATCATAGCATATT
>JAAYTM010000155.1 GCA_012518015.1 Synergistaceae bacterium | reverse complement strand
GCAGTGAACGTTCTTCCTCATAAAAAACAACTCCTGTCCGAAGATGCTCAATTGATAATAACATTGATAATGATAACAATATTGATAATAACAGGAATCGAGAATTATCTCCAAATTTTTTCCATCAGGTTTCGACATTCACCGTTGTGAATTAGGCAAACATCGTCAGGTATGCCCTAAATGCAGGAAGAACTATTCCCTTGCCCTGACGTGAAAAAGCGTTCAGGAAAATCCTTGTCAATCGATCTGACAGCTTCCCAATTTTTTGGGCGTTTTGTTTATGGCCCAATACTATCGATTCTAATTTATGAGGTTTGTAAAACTATTAAAATATTGTTCATTTTATGTTACATTTGTTAATGTTGAGGGCAAAACTTGGCACTGAAGAAGACATACAACCAGATCATAAATTAGCGGGAGTATCTCAATCATGCGTAGGATAGCCTTTTTTGCAGGAAAAAATGAACTTGACCGTCATGTCTTATACTTGCATGATATAACTAACGAAATATATTAATGTATAGTGCCTCTTAAATTAAGAAAGGAGGGAAAGTGCAATGAAGGGGAAAGCTTGTTTTCTTGCAATTACAATGGCTCTGTGTTTAGGAATTGTATTGATGGGAAATTCGGCTTTTGCCGAAGAACAGGAAATTATTGTCCTTCACGCAGGTAGTTTGAGCGCTCCCCTGGAAGCCATAGAGGAGGCTTACGAGAGGGCAAATCCCGAGGTGGACATTGAAAGAGAATCAGGAGGAAGCGCAGGTTTAGCAAGAAAGATTATAGACAACAACCCCTGTGACGTCTTTTTCTCGGCAGACTATCTGGTCATTGAGCAGTTATTAAGGCCCAAATTTGCAAAGTGGAATATCATGTTCTCTTCTAACGAGATAGTTCTGGTGTATGGACCGAAATCTAAATATGCTGATGAAATCGACGCGTCAAATTGGTACAAGATAATTCTTAGGTCCGACGTTTGCTGGGGTCATTCCGATGAAAATGCCGATCCTTGTGGATATCGTTCCCTTATGGTTTTACAGCTTGCTGAAAAGTATTATAAGGATGCCAATGATCTTTATCAGAAGGCAATCAATGACCCGACGAGACTTGTCCAGCCTAAGGCAGACGATTTGGTTGCCATGGTAAAGAGCGGAGAATTAGATTACGCCTTTGAGTATCGTTCGGTAGCTGTGCAGCATGGTTTGTCTTTTGTAGAACTGCCCGACGAGGTGAATCTGAAAAACCCAGACTTTGCTGATTTATACGCAACTGCGGAAGTCGAGCTGGCAGGTAAAGAACCTGGAGAAAAGATTATAACCAAAGGCAGTCCCATTGTATATAGTTTAACCATTCCTGTAGGCGCCCCACATGAGGAGGCTGCCGTTAGATTTCTTTCGTATGTATTGGATCCCCAGGGAGGATTGGCAATATTTGAAAAAATGGGACAAGCTACAGTTGGGCCAAAACCTGTCAAATCGGATGATCCTATCCCAGAGGCGTTAAAGCCTTTGATGAATTTTAATTAATTCAAAGAGGCGGAGATCTCAACTCCGCCTCTTTGTGCTATCTGTATAAAAGTGGAGGTAGTTCTTCGATTTCTACCTTCACCGCATCTGCGGCGGCCCTTGCATGTTCCTCCGTGTCGGCACATACTATGGCAACTGCCTCTCCCCACTGACGGATCTTGTCTCCTTCCTCGATGAGGATACCCATCGGCCAAAGACCATAGATCCCTTCGGGGATCCTTAGGTCAATTGGCTCGGAGAAATCTTGTCCTTTTCGGATTGCAAAACGGAGGGTTAGTTTCGATATAGCCTTAGGTAAACGATTGCTTTATTTGTCCAAGGTAGTTTTTCAAATACAGGGGGTCATAGCCCCCGTAATCCTTTTTCATGTTCGAGTATACTCTTTTTCCCAAAAGAAATAAATATATACCATCAGCCTTTTTCTCTGGATCTATATCATTAAAGTTTGACGGAATCACAACTTTGCCAATAAAGTAGGCGTTGGCAAAACATGTACCTAAATTTGTCGTGTAATAATTATAAGGTAACGTCAAATAAACTCTGCCATGTTTGAAAGCTGACAAATTTTTATAAAATTCTGGATTTTTTCTAATGTCCTCTTCGACAAGATGTCTTCCGCCTCCATCGACAAAAATTATGTCTGGATCCCATACTAAAAGCATTTCTTTGTCAATTAGTACATATTCACCCTTTAAATTTCTCGCAACACTTTTTATCCCTAAAAACTCGAAAGGGAGATATCTTCTAAAGGTACTTTCGATTCCATGGGCG
>JAAYTM010000154.1 GCA_012518015.1 Synergistaceae bacterium | reverse complement strand
TCGCTGTTTCCGTTGACCCTGGGACTTCCTAAGAAAAAGACGATCCTTTTCATATCCGTACTCATTATTTCTGCTGGCTAAAGGCTTGCCAGCAACTCATCTCCTTTCTTGTTCTGGTTTATAAGTCTTTTAATTTTGTCGACAATCTATCAGTTAATGTTGCAAAGCTATATTAACTGTCATTTTTAAATGTCATGATGTTCAAAGCACTAATATAATCTTACCATCTTTTTCTTGTATTTCCCTTGACAGATATCCCTCGTTGAGTGATACTAAATGCAAATATCGTAACACGAATCGGAGGGAGCTTTGATGAACCATACATCGAGAAGAATTGTGATCGGGATATTGTTGGCATTTTGCACCTTTGGCTTCGTTTCACCGTTATGGGCACATTTTCAGGTTATATTGCCAAGCAACAACATCGTTTCGCAAGGCGGAGACACAAATTTAGAATTAAAAGTACTCTTTACCCATCCCTTTGAACAGCAATTAATGGACATGGAAAGGCCGCGTCAATTTGGAGTTGTGATACGTTCGGAAAAGATAAATCTCTTAGACTCTTTGAGGGCGAATACCTCTAAGGAAGGTCTGAAAAGCTGGGAAACTACCTACAAAATTAAACGACCGGGGGATCATGTTTTCTTTGTAGAACCAACCCCTTACTGGGAACCTGCTGAAGGTATATTTATAATCCATTGTACTAAGACCGTCGTAAATGCCTTTGGAATGGAGGAAGGCTGGGATAAACCGGTAGGGCTTCGAGCCGAGATAATTCCGCTTACCAGGCCTTACGGGTTATGGGCTGGAAATGTCTTTCAGGGGAAAGTCATTGTTGATGGTGAGCCTTTGAAAGGCGCCGATGTGGAAGTTGAATTCTACAATGAGAAGTCATTGGTAAAAGCTCCTGCCGATGCCTACATGACTCAAGTCGTACGAACAGATGATCAGGGAGTATTTACCTACGCCATGCCCTGGGATGGTTGGTGGGGATTTGCTGCTTTGGCAGAGGCTCCTGAAAAAGTAAAATCTCCGGACGGCAAGGAAGAGGTTGGAGTTGAGCTTGGAGCAGTTTTGTGGATAAGGGCTGAAAAGGTAAAGTAAGGTAAAGTAAGGTAAGGTAATGCATATTTCTGAAGGAGTTCTTTCTGTTCATACTTTGGCCATTGGAGCTGCGTGTGCAGTTATAGGCGTTGCGGCTGGCCTAAAAAAAATGGAAATAGACAAAGTGCCTCGCGTGGGAATAGTATCTGCGGCATTGTTTGTTTCTTCGTTAGTTCACATTAACGTTGGGCCAACGAGTGTTCATCTTGTACTTAACGGCATAGGAGGGCTTCTGTTGGGCCTCAAGCTTTTTCCTGCGTATCTCGTTGCTCTATTTTTGCAGGTGTTGCTGTTTCAATTTGGAGGGCTTGCGGTGCTCGGCGTAAATACTTCTACCATGGCATTATCAGGGATTATAGGGGGCTATTTGGGCAGGTGTATCATTAGTTCCGGAAAGCCGCCTTGGCTTGGTGGAGCAATTGCAGGGGGAGTAGGCGTTGTTTTAGCTGGTGTATTTACGGCACTCGCTCTTGCTTTTAGTGGAGACGTATTTGTTGTTACAGCGAAATTAGTTTTATTTGCTCACATTCCCGTCGTAATCATTGAATCAATAATAGGTGCTTTTGTCATGACGTTTATCTTCAAAGCGATGCCTTCTTTTGTAGGAGAGTGCAAAAAATGGGAATAAATATAAGGTTGAAACCATTGATCGTTATGGCAGTTATAATTTTTTCTACAGTAATGTGCCCCTCTGTGGCCAATGCTCATAAATTAAACGTCTTTGCCTATTTCGAGAATGATGCCGTAGTGGGCGAAGCTTACTTTAGCGATGGAGCTCCGGCAAGAGATTGCGATGTAGTTATAAAAGACCTACGTGATGACGTGGTTATATGTAAAAGTCATACTGACAAAGAAGGTAAGTTTGTTATAAGCGTCGGTGCTTCAAAGAAGGGGGATTTTTTGATCATTGTTAACGCTGGCATGGGTCACCAGGGTCAAACAACGATAAGTCTTCCTGCGCAGGAAGACGTCTTGACCACGCGGGCAGGCGAGAAAAGCTACTTTGAAGAAAGCAAAGACGAAGACGAGTTACTGCATTTGAGGGAAGAGGACCTCCTTTCATTGATGCGGACGGCTGTGCGGAGCGAACTTGATCCTCTACGCAATGAGTTATTACAACTACGCAAGGAATTATCAAGCCCTGGTTTCAGCGAGATTATGGGGGGCATTGGATATATATTCGGTTTAGTAGGAGTTATCTTATGGGTCAAGGGGGAGAAGAAGTCGTGAGCGTAATTAACGTTCATGCGCTAGATTATCATGATGAAACTTCATATGGTTTTTTGAGACGTGTCCCGTCCAGTTTAAAGGTTGTTTTGACGGTGGCTGTAGCCATATGCATCGCTGTTTTAAATTCTTTTTCGGCACAAGTTTTTCTGCTGGCCTATTCTATCTTTTTGGTTGCAATTTCTCGCATACCCTTAAAAACTTTGCTGAAACGCTTAATTGCTTTGGATGGGTTTGTCTTGATGATCTGGTTAACACTTCCCTTTTTTTCTGAAGACGGGATGCGCATGGCAGCTCTCATTACGATTCGCGTTCACGCTGCGGTATTAGCTTTTATGGCCCTACTGCAAACAACATCTATGCCAGAATTATTGCAGGCTTTAAATCAGCTCCACATTCCTCGCAAATTAATCGTTTTGCTTCATTTCACCTATAGATACGTGCATGTTCTGGGTGAAGAGGCTCTAAAAATTCAACATGGCATGATTTTGAGAGGATTTGCTCCTTCTTTAAATCTTTCTACTTTCCGCACTTACGGCAACTTAATCGGCATGTTGTTAATACGAAGCATTATGCGCTCACAGCGAGTCTACGATGCAATGCTTCTCAGAGGGTTTGATGGCTCATTTCCTTTTTCTACACGTCAAGCCAAGCTTTCTCGTCCTGACGTCGTTCGAATAGTCATGCTTTTTGCTTCGCTAATGGGGTGTTTGGTGGTATGATGCCGTTGTTACAAGTTGAAAATCTTTGTTTTGCCTATCCGGGCAATCCTATGCTTTTTAAGAATCTTCATTTAGAGATTTTCCCAAAGGAAAAGGTATGCATAATTGGGAAAAACGGCGCAGGTAAAACTACACTTTTTTATATAATCATGGGTTTGCTGGGTCCGCTGCTAAAAGGCAAGATCATACTTGAGGGAAAGGAAATTAGAACGAAGAAAGACCTGCGATATCTCCGACGAAAAGTAGGCTTTCTATTGCAAGACCCTGAAGATCAGTTGTTTTGCCCTACCTTATTTGACGATGTCCTTTTCGGCCCGTTAAATATGGGACTAAGCAAGGATGAAGCATTTACAAAGGCGTGGCAAGTTTTAAAAATGTTAAACATCGAAGATTTGGCCCACAAACCTCCTTACGCTCTTTCGGGAGGCCAAAAACGCCTGGGAGCTTTGGCTGCTGTACTTGCAATGGACCCGGAACTTCTATTGTTGGATGAACCATCAAACGGCTTAGATGAAGAGGCGTGGAAAAATCTTATATTCATTTTACGAAACATTGATAAAGCCATCGTTATAGCCTCGCACGATACAAATTTTTTGGAGCACGTTGTCTCCCACTGGTATGAGCTTTCCTCCGGAAAACTTAGATTTTTATCCAAAACGCCTGGGAGAATTTTGTAAAAAATATTAGATTAGAAATTAGTCTTTAGACAAATTTACTAAGAAGAAATTAACACCTTCCGTTTTAGTTTTCACCAGTTGTTTTTAGGACAAACCGAGATTCGATCAAATGGCATACATTATGAAATGGCAGCTTTTGGATTTATCGAAGGAGTAAATAAAAGCTGCTGTAAAATTGCCTTTTTCGTAGTATTATTAATAGTGATTCCCTGCAATAAAAAAAAAGAAGAGTTTCTGCTATTAATTCAGCGTATTGCTATATTATCTAATACTTGCGTGCAATGTGCTTGTAATTTTGTGTAAAATTGGTGTTCTACTTGCCAGATCGAGGAAGGTGTGGTATTTATTAATGGGCGATGCGACTAGGAGACCTTTGATAATGATGTTCATAGTCGCTCTAGTTTTAGTTCCTTCCTTCGTTGCTGCGGTACGCAGCAATATGATCTATAACGCAGTCGAGATTTCTAATGTTGTAATATGTGAAGATTTAAATCATGATCTGACTCCTATTAGGAGAATCTCCGATTCTTTCAATTTCCCCTACGGAATAACACAGGTATGCGTTGCTTTTAGTTATTGTGGAAGAGGCTATTTTGAAACACATGTTGAATGGTTCTATGAGGGCAAGTTGATACACAGTGAGGAAGTTAATTTGGACGGAAAGGGCACAAGGATCTTTTACTTGTTACGTGATGATGGAGCGCCGCTGAAAAAAGGGTTGTATGAGTTTTCGATAGTATGTATGGGAGAACGTTTGTCCAACATTTCGTTTTCGATTGGGGGTATGATTGGTGAAACTTTTCCTTGATACAGCGAATATTTCTGAAATTGAAAAGGGCTTACAGTGGGGAGTAATTAGTGGCGTTACCACCAACCCTTCTTTGGTGGCGAAGGAAAAAGCCTCATCTTTTCATGAACATGTAAAGAAAATAGCAGAAATTGTAAAGGGTCCAGTAAGCGCCGAAGTCATATCAACTAAAACGGATGATATGATCAAGGAAGCTAGAGTGTTAAGTGCCTTAGATCCTAATATAGTAATAAAAATACCCATGACCAAAGAGGGCATGTCAGCCACTAAAAAACTTTCCGAGGAAGGTGTCCCTATAAATGTAACGCTAGTTTTTTCTCCTCAGCAGGCGTTATTGGCGGCCTTAGCTGGAGCAACTTATGTAAGCCCCTTTATAGGTCGTTTAGATGACATTGGCGAAGATGGAGTTGGGTTAGTATATGACATATCAAAGCTTTTTTTGGTTCATGATTTCAATACCCAAATAATTGCCGCAAGCATCAGGCATCCACGCCATGTTTTTGAGGTAGCTGCAGCTGGTGCTCATATCATTACGCTTCCCTTTAAAGTATTGGAGCAGATGTTCAATCATCCACTGACCAACATAGGAATAAAGAAGTTTCTAGAAGATTGGGAGGTATATATTAAAGACCATGGGAACTAATGCCTTAGAAGACAAAGCAACAGAAAGCACAAAGAAATTAACGGTAGAGGAAGAGCAAGAAGTGGTTACAGCAGTTCCGCGCCCCAGGTATACTTTTAGAGATTTGATGAAGGCGACAATCCAGGAGTTGCGACAGATTGCGAAGGAAATCTCCGTTCCCTCAGTTACAACACTTAGGCGCAAAGATGATTTAGTGGTCGCTATTTTGGCAAGACAAGCGGATAAACTTGGATTGCGATTTAGTGGCGGAACGTTGGAGATATTGCCCGAAGGATATGGCTTCTTGAGGCACGCGGGATTGTTGCCGAGCGATCAAGATATATACGTTTCTGCGTCTCAAATTAGGCGCTTCGATTTACGCAACGGAGACGTAGTGTGGGGCTTAGTAAGACCTCCGAAGGATCAAGAGCACTACGATGCCTTGCTAAGGGTAGAGATGGTAAATTTCTCTGATCCGGAGATGTCAAGACAAAGGCCTTACTTTGAACGTCTCACGCCTATATTCCCGAATGAAAGACTGAAGCTTGAAACCCGACCAGAGATCTTATCCACCCGCTTAATAGACCTCTTCGCTCCCATAGGAAAGGGACAAAGGGCTTTAATAGTCTCTCCCCCAAAAGCTGGCAAAACGACGCTTCTAAAGGAGATTGCCAACGCCATTACGGTAAATAATCCTGAAGTTATACTTATGGTTCTTTTAATCGACGAAAGGCCGGAAGAAGTCACGGATATGCAACGTTCCGTAGATGGAGAAATTATAGCTTCTACCTTTGACAGGCCTGCAGAAGAACACATAAGAGTTGCAAATTTAGCAATCGAGAAGGCAAAACGCCTTGTCGAAACGGGCAGAGATGTCGCCTTGCTTCTAGATTCCATTACCAGACTCGCCAGAGCATCTAATCTAGTTGTCCCGCCCTCTGGAAGAACGTTGTCTGGAGGAATGGATCCGGTTGCGTTGTATTTCCCAAAGAGATTTTTTGGGGCCGCAAGAAATATTGAAGAAGGCGGAAGCTTGACAATAGCAGGCACAGCCCTAATTGATACGGGAAGCAGGATGGATGATGTAATCTACGAAGAATTTAAGGGTACCGGCAATATGGAAATTCACCTCTCGCGCAAACTAGCTGAACAAAGAATTTTTCCCGCCATGGATCTTCTTAGATCTGGAACAAGAAGAGAAGAATTGCTTTTAAGCGAAGAAGAACTCACGAAGATATGGACGTTACGTCGAAGGATTGCCAACCTCGATGAAGCGGATGTACTAAATCTAATATTGGAAAAACTAAGACAAACGTCATCGAATAAGGAATTTCTAATGACTATTAAAGTTTGATATTTTGAGGTTGCATTCTTTTCATTTTTAGGTTAACTTTATCCTGGACTGCAGCAATAGCCTGGATTTAGTAGGAGGGAGAGAAATGCCCGAACACGATAGCTCGGATAGTAATTCCTTTAGAAAGAGGTTTGATTTTTTTATCTTCATTGGTTTGATGATTTCAGCCACGATGTTTATTACCGTTGCTGCCCTGCAAAGGTCCAAAAGCGAGGCGTGGGAAAACTTTTTGGAGGGAAAAGAGTACAGTCTTCCGGGATATCTGATTGTTGATGTGACGGATCTGCTTATACCCGAAGGAGATTACAATGCCATCGGCCCGCTCCCCGAAGGTTCAGGAGCCATCGTGTTTAGTGAAATGAGACTAGAACTTAGTGAAGGCGAAACGGTAGAAAATGAGAGCATCGAAGTTGAAGAACGGCTGGGTGAGTTAAAAAAGGAATACTTAGATGGCGATGATTCAGGCTTTGAATCAGCCAAAAGTAGCGAGAATATAAAGTTTCAAGAAGCAGCTCCTGACTATCGTATTCATGAAGTCCAGCAAGGAGAGACGCTAGAAACGATTGTTAAAAGATACGCTGAATATGGGATTTCTGTGGAAGATATCGCTAAGGCCAATCAAATAAGCAATATTCACAAACTAAACATCGGCGATGTGCTTTTGATACCGACATCAAAAGAAAAGGTGGAAGTAGTTTTAAAAGAACTGCTAAGCAGGAGGGCCAAAGCCGAGGAAGAGGCTAAAAAAGCTTCCAAAATAGAAACACACACCTATGTAGTTCAAGAGGGGGATAATCTTTGGTCCATAGCGAATAAGGTTAATCTAGATATTAACACTTTGTTTGGATGCAATGACTTGAAAAACCCGGATGTCCTAAAACCTGGTACTAAGTTGAGGATACCTAATCAGGATGGAATATTTTACAAAGTTGCAAAGGGCGATACCCTGAGCGAGATAGCAAAAAAGTATGGAATTTACGCGGAAGCCATAGTTTCTGCTAACTCTATTGACGGTGCGACAACTCTGGTAGCCGGTAGTGAAATATTTTTACCGGGCGCAAAAGAGCTTAACATCTCATCCCGCTCCACAGCAGCTGGCGATCACAGCGCCTCCGCGAGTTTTAGGTGGCCATTAAGAGGTAGGTTAACGAGTCGTTTCGGGTACCGAACGGATCCGATTACCAGGCGTAGAGATTTGCATACGGGACTGGACATATCGGCACCGAGGGGTACTCGAATAGTTGCGTCTGCAGCTGGTCACGTGGTTTACGCCGGATGGATGGGAGGTTATGGGCGAACGGTCGTAATTGATCATGGGAGAGGCTATAAGACGCTTTATGGTCATTGCAGCAGCATCTCGGTCAAGAGAGGCCAGAGAGTTAGCGCTGGTCAGGTCATTGCAAGAGTAGGAAGCACAGGGAGAGCTACAGGGCCACATTTGCACTTTGAGGTTAGAAAGGGCAACGTGCCTGTTAATCCTTTGAAGTATTTGAGGTGACGTATATGATCAAATTTGGGACAGACGGGTGGCGTGGGATAATAGCTGACGATTTCATCGTAGAAAATGTCAAGAAAGTTGCTTGGGCAATAGGTAAATATATCCTTGAAGAATCAGGAGAGGGTGCCACTCTTTTGGTGGCACGAGATGGCCGTTTTCTGGGGGAAAGGTTCGCAAGGATTTCAAGCCAGGTCTTGGCAGGCATGAAACTTCGACCAATTGTACTCGAAGGTCCCACAGCTACGCCCGTGTGTGCCTTTGCGGTAAAACATTTAAATGCCGAGGGAGCGATAATGTTTACTGCAAGTCATAACCCCCCCGATTACCAAGGGCTAAAGTTCATTCCTTCTTATGCTGGGCCTGCAATTCCCAGCATAACCGATAAAATCGAGTCATATATTGCTACAGCTCCCCCTGATGTCAAAATACTTGAAAAAGATACAGAATGCTTCGATCCTACTGATGTTTATATATCTCATATAAAAAACTTGGCTCAAG
>JAAYTM010000008.1 GCA_012518015.1 Synergistaceae bacterium | reverse complement strand
ATTGCGGAATTCCTTCAAGGATATAGCACCCTCAAGGCGTACCTTTTTGTAACGCTCTTCATCCTCGTATGCGCAAACTAACAACGCCTTTCCCGATTGCACTTCTTGCCTTGCCTCTTGCGGGCTGATCTTTTCTGCCATTCTTTAAGCTAACCCTCCTTTTGGTCTACATGTTTGACGCATCTAAATTATATCAAGTTGAAACTATGTTAGCTACACCTTCTTGGCATGGTTTCGGCGGGCACGGAAGATCTAAGACTCACGGAATATTGAGTATGATCTTGCATCTTTATTTTAAGTGCCTAGGTACACTGGTGGCATGATTGGGAAATCGGTAGAGTTTGCTTAAAAAGCTCAAAAACGAAAATATCAGTGTCATACTTTGGATCGCTCGTTTGATCCTGTCATGCCAAATAACCTTATGGTTAATTTTGGTTTAAAGTTGGCGAAAGAAAAGACCCTTGCAGAAACTGCGGAGCGTTCGATGTGCCTGGCTATTCCAAACATGAAAGCTGGAGATACTCTTCATTAAACTACTAATTGTGGAAGAATGACAAATTAGTAAATGGACTTTAGTAATCATTAATCCTAATTAAAAAATAGCCATTTTTGCTTGACCTTACAATAGCAATTTAGTATAGTTTAATAAATTGTCATAGCTTATAAAAATCTTCAGATTTATTCGTCGAAAAATTTGCCTCTGCCTCCCCATCAATAAGCATAGTAGTAAGCGCTAAAAACCCACAGATTATGCTCTATAGTATAAGAACCTGAAATGACAAAGAGGAAATATAAATCGTAATCATGTTTTCTTCTTGTGTGTATTTTCCAAAGGGATTAATAGGAGGTGGTTTTCAGTAAATTTAAAGGTTATTCTGTATATATAAGACGCCTTTTAATTATGCTAGTGATAATATAATTCATAATAATATAACATCTAAAGTTAAGTAAGTAGGATGTGATGTATTATATGAAGTTAAATTTCGTTTTTAAGGTTAATTCAAGCAATAAATTAGTCTTGGGAAGAAAGAATCAACATTTACTTCAGGCCTTGGTTTATAATCTCCTTGATTCAGAATATGCTCGTTTTCTTCATACGGAAGGATTTGTTTATGAAGGAAAGCGTCATTTTAGATTATTCAGCTTTTCAAAGCTTTATGGTAATGGCCCTATTGAGTTAAGAGATGACTTCGTATTATTTCAACCGCCTGTAAGGTTAGTGATTACGTCTCCGGTTAATGCGATCTTGGAACAACTCGCCACTAACGCCTTATCAATGGGTGAAATCAGGTTAGGCAATAACTTGCTTTCGTGTAAGGAGGTAAAGGCAGAGCATCCTCGTGCAGAAGGAGAAGAGATCGAATTTCGTACGCTTTCCCCCATTGTCTGTTATTCTACATTGAAAAAATACGATAACAGTGATTTTACCTACTATTATTCTCCTAAGGAGAAAGAATTTGGCGGGCAAATTTACGCTAATTTGGTAAAGAAGTTTCAACTAATAGCTCCCCAGAAAGAGGTTCCGGAAGGTGCAGTAAAAGTTGAAAGTATCGGCAGACCAAAAGAAGATATCAGGTTTTTCAGTCCTGACGATAATCGCCCTATAAAGGGGTGGAGCGGTAGGTTTAAGCTTTGTGGTCCTAAGTCTTTGCTTCAGATTGCCCTAGATGCTGGACTTGGTGCTAAAAACAGCGCCGGATTTGGATGTATAGAGCTTGTGTCAAACAAACAAGAGGGGAGGTGAAAGCATGGGATTTCTGAACGCTCTGTACGAGCTTGGCAAAATGGAGTCGGGGTCGAAAGACGATCAATCTTACTTTTCTGATATTGATAATTTCTTGCAACTTCCTATGCCGATAGTAGAAGATGAACAAAGACAGGGCAGGGAGATAAGGATATGGCTGAACGTAAGGGATAAGGATACCAAATGCCTAGAAGTTACTGGCATAGAGAAGATAGATTCAAAAGATTACATAAACAGCAATGATCCAGACAAAGTCAATGAAACAAAGCGTAAATTCCTTTATAAAAAACCACCTGGCACCAATACTCAATGGAGTTACTCCCTGGTTTACAAATTAGGCAAGGCAACCTCAAACCCAACTAGCGCTTTACTCGGGCAAAATGGAATGTGGAAGGAGGACAGCGATTCGCGGTATTTTAAACTCTATAAGAAAGTCTTAAAACCTCTAGAGGATGTCGGGGTCTTTTCAAAAGAGAGTGCTGACTTAATAATGTCAAAGCTCGTTGAAAATGTTGACAGGATCACTGAGTTGTGGAGAGACAAGAAAAGGTCTTACATTTTAGTCTTCGGGGTTAATGATAATGGCAGGTTTTTATATCCCGGTGAACTGGAGATCTTTCGCGATCATTTTAGGTCTAGGTTAGAACAGAACATCGGAGGGAAAATGTCCACAATCTGTAGCTTGTGTCACAATAAAGCCAAATCAGGTGCAAATTTAGATAAAGTCTTTAAATTTTCCACATTTGATAAACCGAGCTTTCTTCCTGGGATTAAGGATAAAAAAGGCGTCCGTGAGAAGGTATTTCCGCTATGTGATGACTGCATTTCTGTTCTTTCCATGGGAAGGGAGGTTTTAAATAGTCGTTTTCTCGATGCTCGCATGTTTCCGGTAATAGATAACAAAAGTATAAACATATACGTGGTTCCTGAACTTATTTTTGGAAAGGAGGATTTAAAAAGTATCTCTGACAATACAACAAATTTCATAAAGAATGGACTTAGAACAACAGAAAAGTTATTTAGCTATCTTGCGGCCCAAAGCGAAGCTTTAGTGTATCATTTCCTCTTTATAGGCGTAAGTATGAACAGCGAGAAGGAAGAATTGCATATTATGATAGAAGACGTCCCACCATCAAGGTTAAAGCATCTAGAAGAACTATGGCATGCAACATTCAGAGTATTATTGTGGAATAAAGCTAAAAATCCGGTATTCAATCCTAAGGATATGGGTGTCGATCTGGATCAAGCGTTCAGGACGATTTATTCTACTTTAATTGTATTGTCCGGAAAAGACGATGCAGACAAAAATATCATGCGCAATCGCATTATAAACATCATCGGTAGGTTACTGGGTGGTAAAGACGTGGATGTAGCCTTCATAAAGCAACTGATGGTTTCAAGGTTTCCGGGGTTATTTTCCAACTCTCAGTGGGTCAACAGGTTTGGATTCAGCGAACTTAGAAAAATGATGGCTATATTGGAGTTTTTGAATAGGGCAAACAATGGGAGGTGAGTAGATTTATGAAATTAGATTTTTTCGATGAGTTTACGGATCCCTATCTAAAGACCAACAGAGGTAAAGGTGTTTTTCTGGCGGGAGTTACTTTGGGAGTTATAGCGAGAGCCCAAGCGAAAAGTGATTTACAAGGTTCATCCGGGGACATAAGTTCATCTCCGCTTTTTAAACAACTAAACTTTGGTCGCATGAAGAAAAGAGACCTGTTTAAACACCTAGCAAGAGTTCCAGAGCTTGTGAGGGCTTATCGTCTTGACTATGCCGACATGATCGAATCTCTTTGCGCGAAGGCGGGAGAACTGATTTTACAAAAAAGCGATAAGGAACACGACTTAGGTGTAGATGGTAACTTCGTGTTTTCGGTTGCTTTTTTAAACGCCCGCAAATACTTTTGGACAATTTTTGGGAAGAAAAATATTGAGGAGACAGAACCGATAGAGGAGGAATCGCAAGATGTCGTTTGAAAATAGACGGGAGTACCTGTTTGTTTATTCGGTTAAGGATGCCAATCCGAATGGCGATCCCCTTGATGCAAACCATCCGAGGTATGACGAAGAATCCGGTCAAATTATGGTTTCCGACGTGAGGATTAAGCGTACCATACGGGACCAATGGCTTAGGGAAGGAAAAGATGTTTTCGTGGATGGGGAAGCCAAAACCCTTGCAAATCGCGTGAAAGAACTAAAAGAAAAATTTGAACGCGATTCAGGCAGAGAAATACTTTCAAATTGTATAGATACACGATTGTTTGGGGTAACTTATGCACTTGGCAGAGAAGCATTTTCTTGGACAGGGCCTGTACAATTTAAGTGGGGCCGTTCTCTCCATAAAGCAGAGGCGAAGTTTATCCAGGGGACAGCCGCATTTGCTACCACAGAGGCTAGTGAACAGCGGTCTTTCCGTAATGAGTACATAGTTCCATTTGCCCTAATAGCTGCTTATGGAATTGCCAATCAATATGCCTCTAAACAAACTAACGCGACTGACGATGACTTGGATTCCTTGTTTGAAGCTCTTTGGAAGGGTACGGCTAATCTCATAACAAGGAGTAAAATTGGGCACACCCCTCGGCTCTTGGTTGAATTTAAATATATTAAAGGTTTCGATGGAGTTTTAGGCTCTTTAGACGAAAAAATTACACTCAAGTCGTTTAAGGGAGAGCCTTTATCCGACGATGAACAACTGGCTTTGAGATCAGTTGATGAAGTTAAATTAGATATTAGCGAAATAGCAGAGAAAGCTTCCCTAATAAAAGAAAAAATAGAGTCAATCAGGGTCATTCAAGATGCCAGTATTAAGTGTGATCCCCTAGAAAGATTAGAGAATCTTTTTGGAGGCAATTTAAACATAGAGGTTAGGTGAGAAAGCATGGCAGTAGTGTTCGAGGTTTCGGGGCAAATGGCGATGTTTCGCAAACCCTATACTACAACATCGTCCATATCGTTTGCTTTTCCACCGCCTACTGCAATTGCCGGCTTAATTTCGGGGATAGTCGGGATATCTAATGGTAGCGACGAAGATAGCTGTAACGCTAGATACTGGGAGGCCCTTATCGGCACTAAGGTATCGGTGGCCCTACGTAGCAATATATCTTGGATGTGGCATGCCATAAATTTTTGGAATGTTAAGGAACCTCAAAAAAACCCGCATATTCAGGTGAAACATCAATTTGTAATTAAACCTAGATATTGCATATATGTGGATGGTGGGATTGAGGGTAAATTGTTATATATGTTAAAGAGGGAAAGTTTTAAGTTTACGCCATATCTCGGCACGGCCTACGCAATAGCTGATATCCAATACATTGGTCACTTTGAAACCGAACCCTTGGAAAAAGGAGAAATATCGGTTGATACCGTAATTCCGTGGGATAAAGATATAAAGATTTTGAACATACTTGACATTGGCGGAGCTTTTAAAGAAGAGATGCCTTTCAGAATGGACGAAACTAGAAAATTAGTAGAGAGTATCGAAGTCCTTTATTCTCCTTCTCCAGAAAAGAAGTTACTGATAGACAAAGGAGCAAGAGATGTCACAAAGTGTGGAAACGATGTGGTCGCCTGGTTTCCTCGATGGTGAGTTGAAAAGCCATCCAGACAGGCTTCTTAGAGATCATCTAGAAGGAACGTATCGTCTCATGAGTAGTATGGCCCAAGTTCATGGATTAGAAGCGGTAGTTCCTGACTTTGTCATGAAAATAGTGGGTGTAACGCACGATCTTGGAAAAGCTCACCTGTTGTTCCAGGATTACCTTAATGGGAGAGGTGACGGCATAGACCACGCGCTACCATCAGCTTGGTTTACCTTCAACTTTGCTAAAGATTACATCAACGAAAACAACATTCCTGTCGTTTGGTTAGCCGAAGCGGTAAGGCGGCACCATACACATATGGTCAACGGAGATGAGGCTATAACATTTTGGCTACAGTATAACGGACAAGATTTCGAAAAGCAAAAGAAGGAAATTAAGGAGTTGATTCCATCATGGAATGTATTCTTAAGCGAGGACCAGTGGGATGATTATACGTGCAATTTAATGTTCAAACGCAAGAAAATAATGAATGAAGAATCTTGGTTATTCTACAGATTACTTTATTCTCTTCTTGTAACTGCAGATAGAATGGACGCAATAGGCGTCAGAAAAATCGAGGCACGTCAATTGCCTTCTTTCAGGAACCCGGATTTTTCGCGGCAAGAAAGCAGTCCCCTAGATGCATGGAGACAACAAACGCGCGAATCTTGTACCAAATCTGTCGATGACATTGTACGTCCAGGTCTTTATACTTTAACCCTTCCTACAGGTGCCGGCAAAACGATCACTGGCCTAGATATTGCCCGTAAAATGGCACAAAAATTTGGCAGCAAGACTATCATTTACGCCTTGCCCTTTATCAGCATAGTTGAACAAAACTCCTCGGTTGCGAAAACGATTTTTGGAGAGGAAGATGTACAGGAAGATCATAGTTTATCGAGTCTAAAGGAGACAGATGAAAAACTTCAAGAACCTATATCTCGCATGAAAGCTCTTTTTAGATATTGGGAGGCTCCAATAATCTTAACGACTATGGTACAACTATGGGAAAGCATCTACAATCCAAAGGCCAACGATACGATAGACTTCCATCGTTTGGGTAACGCGATCGTAATAATGGATGAACCGCAAACGATAAATCCGAGATATTGGCGTGGCTTCGGCGAGACGTTAAAATATCTAAGTGGTAGATTAAATACGAGCTTCATGCTTATGACAGCAACGCAGCCTCATATTATAAAGGGAAAAGAATTATCGCCCAAGGGGTTGACATTTCCGTATAATAGACACACGTATAAAATACTCCCCTGCAGATATCAATTAGAAGAGCTTCCCGATCTTCTTGAAGAGCATATTGAGCATTTGTATGAGAGATCGGGATTAATTGTCCTCAACACAAGAAAATCCGCCCTGAAAATTTACAAGTTAATTAAAACTCGCATGGATGCACCTGTCTATTTTTTATCGACATGGATGACTCCGCATCATAGGCGCGTAGTGATGAGATTTTTGAAGTATCTTGAAAGAAAAAAAATAAAACATTATCTGGTTTCGACTCAAGTTGTTGAAGCTGGAGTTGATCTGGATTTTGATTGGGTATTCCGCGATATGGGACCTTTAGATAGTGTTGTTCAGGTGGCAGGAAGATGCAACAGGCATGGGAAAAACGAAACGAGTGGATTAGTGCTGGTTGCGGAACTTTTCAATGAGCAAGGGAAATCTTTTTCCGACATGATTTACGACGACATTCTTTTAGATAGCTCTCGATCGACTCTTCGAGTAGGAGATAAAATCAATGTCTTTGAAGAAAGCGAAGCGCCTGTGTTGGTGGATAATTATTACCAGGATATCACTGAAAGATTGCAGGATAGCGGAATATGGAGAAATATATGCAACGGCAGATGGGGCCTTCAAGACAAGCCTAGTCTAATAGAAAAACGTTTTGATCCATTTTTGTCAGAAGTTTATGTAGAACAAAGCCATCGGGTACGTCCAATGTTGGGAACTCTTGCCAATACAAAATGGACGTTAGAAAACTTGAGCGATAAAAGACGTCTCAATAGGAAGCTCCTTCAATATTCCATTGAAGTGCCACAAAAAGAGCTTGAATCATGGCGAAAAAAACTAGCCAACGTAGCATTTAAAGATGATTTGCCTCCCCTTGATTTTAACGCAAGTTTTCAGTGTTGGTTCCTTACAAAAGAAGGCAGTAAATATGTTTACGATCGTATTAGCGGATTTAATCCCGCGGAGGATAGCGATAATGAAGGAGAAACTTGTTTTTTCTGAAGCTCCGCGAGTGGGTGGAACTTTGGTATGGTACTACTTGATATGCAAGCGTCAAGTATGGCTGATGGCACGTGGTGTTGAAGCTGATAAAGACGATGAATCTTTAGCGTTAGGAAGATTGATTGACGAATCGTCTTATAAAAGGATCCGCCACAGCGTAAGTTTTGGGGATAGCAAATTTGACCTACTCAAAGAAGAAAGTGGAGTTTTGGTTATAGGCGAGATAAAAAAGAGTAGTCGTTCGATTAAGGCTGCAAGATTGCAACTGGCCCATTATTTGTATGAGCTAGCAAAATTTGGTACTGAAGCAAGAGGAGAACTGCTTTTTCCCAAAGAAAAAAAACGTGAAGATGTCGTTTTAACCGAAGATTTGAAATTAAAACTTGATCAGATTTATAAAGGGATTTTAGAAGTTACAACATCTTCTTCCCCGCCCAAAGTGTATAAGTGCAAGTATTGCGGAAATTGCGCTTATCAAGAGCTTTGTTGGAGTTGATTGAAGAATGGGTAAGTGTCTATATATTCTCTCATCGGGGACTCTCAAACGGAAGGACAATACCATTGTCATTGAAAGCGAAGGCAAAAGAAAATTTATACCAGTGGAAGTAACCGATGAGATATTTATTTTTGGTGAAGTAGATCTTAATAAGCGTTTTCTGGAATTTTGTACCACGAATAAGATTATATTGCATTTTTTTAACCATCATCATTATTACCAAGGAACATATTATCCAAGAGAGCACATGAACTCCGGGGCTGTCATCTTAGCACAAGCTAAACATTGCCTTGACATTGAAAAGAGGTTGATATTGGCACAAAAATTTATAGCTGGTGCCATTAGAAATATGAAAACAGTGTTGTTATATTATCTGAGGCGAGGTAATCCAATGATCGATGAAATAATCAAGGACTTGGATAACTTTGACGCACTAAGCCAAAGACAAAAAGGGATCGCCGAGCTAATGGCCATAGAGGGAAATGCGCGAGATAAATATTACTCAGCATTTGATATTATAACTGGCGGAGGTCCTTTTTCTATGGAAAGCAGAACCAGAAGGCCGCCCCAGAACAAGTTAAATGCACTTATAAGTTTTTTGAACTCTTTATGCTATGTTACGATTCTAGCTCAAATATATAAAACTCATTTGGATCCTCGAATAGGATTCCTCCACGAGACGAATTTTAGGCGTTTTACTCTGAATCTGGACATCGCAGAAATTTTTAAGCCAATTCTAGTAGACCGGCTAATCTTCTCTTTGATAAACAAAAAACAAATTCAAGCTAAACATTTTAAAGGCAGAGTGGGCGGAGGTATATTTTTATCTGAAAAGGGAATACAAATTGTATTGCAGGCCTGGGAAGAAAGGCTAATGTCCACAATAGAGCATCCAAAGTTAAAAAGAAATGTTAGTTATCGCAGTTTAATTCGAATGGAAGCTTACAAATTGCAAAAACATATACTTGAAGATGAAGAATATCAGCCTTTTGCCATGAGATGGTAAGCCATTGCACAAGAAAGGAAGGGCGACTAAGATCTTTGTCTTAATGATTTATGATGTTGGGGAGGAACGCGTTAACAAGATATTAAAAATTGGGCGTAAATATCTAAATTGGATTCAGAATTCCGTATTAGAGGGAGAACTTACTCCCGCTACGTTTGAATCCCTTAAGCATGAGGTTAGGAAGGTAATAAAAGACGACCATGACAGCGTGATATTTTATATTTGGAGAACAGAACATTACACTTCCAGGGAAATCATGGGCTTGGAAAAAGGATCAAGAGAAATTTTTATTTAGGCGTGTCGACCTCCAATAAAGCAAAAAACCTGGAGGATCGATATAACTAAATAAAAGATCAATTTTCCAGCGCTTGCATGGAATTGTATCGTTTCACAGGACCTTGAAAACTACATAAGGAACACATGACGATATGATAAAAATGCAGTAAAATTGAGGCCTAGAATTGGTTATTGAACTTCCTATAAGGGATGGAAACACAATGATTGTAGCGACCAATCCACCTACACCACCTGGTTATTGAACTTCCTATAAGGGATGGAAACTTGTGATAAGGCTGAAAGTGTGCGGGAAGGTGCTAAGTTATTGAACT
>JAAYTM010000153.1 GCA_012518015.1 Synergistaceae bacterium | reverse complement strand
TCCGAGTTTGCGACACAAAAACAAATAGTAAGGCTCGTCGCTTCCTCGTGCCCTAGAATACCATACTAAAATTACGCCCTCTTTTTTATTTAAAATCAACTTTAGAGCTTTGTTTTTTATTATAGGGCAAAACATGGCGATAGGAATAGTCCCTTTCTCAAAAAAAATAATTCGTCCTTAGAATGCAGCTTCGCTACGTGCGTATCCGGATGTATTTACGTTAGCAATGTTTTGAGCAACTGCACTAAACCGTTTCGACAGCTTATGCATTCCGCGGTTTTCCTATTTATTTATCTCATCTAAAAATACATGGGACAATATTTTGATATAGGTTCCCTTCATGCCCAAACTTCTACTTTCTATCAAACCAGCGCTTTCGAGCTTGCGCAGTGCGTTTACAATGACGCTCCTGGTCACGCCAATTCTGTCTGCCACCCTGCTTGCTACGACAACTCCTTCAGATCCTCCTAACTCTTTAAGTATTACTTTAATAGATTCCATCTCGGAATAAGACAGGGCACGAACGGCTATTTGCACCATAAATCTTTCTTTTGCTCTTTCCTCAATATGATATGCCCTATCATATAGAATCACGATACTCACTACCGTTGCAAGATACTCAGACAAGACGAGGTCGCGCGTATCAAAGGGCGTTCCGAAGCGTGCCAATATCAACGTGCCTAATCTCTCGCCACCGCTATAAATTGGCACATAAACCACATGCTTATTAAAATATCGGCAAGGTTCATCAGAATAAGCACAGTTACCATGGTCACTATGGTTTAACACAGATTCGTGAAGGCGATTTAGCCTCTGGGTGTAGGTTTTCGGCATGTAGCCATCCTTAAGGAGCTGTTCCATGTAGTCACATTGGTAGTCACTTATCCAAGCATACCCCAAAATCTTGCCTTCTTCATTTATTATGTAAACATTCGCCGTAGACAAATCGCATAGCAACCTAGCAATTTTCTGGTAATCCGGGTGAGGCGTCATGGCTGAAGATTGAAGCGTACGATTTATGATGCGCGTCTTGTTTAGCAAGTCTTCCATCGCGGTCGGGTTTACGATTTTGGGCCTTGATTCGATCAATTCACGAGGAGTTTCCATTGTCATTAATTTTCACCTTCTTAAATTTATAATAGATATCTTCTCAAGTCAGTATTTTCAACTAACGGAACTAGGCGTTCACGAACGAAGGCTTCGTCGATATACACTTCCTTTTCCGTCAACTCAGGGGCTTTAAAGCTTATCTCCTCTAAAAGTTGTTCCATCATAGTGTGAAGTCTTCTTGCCCCGATGTTTTCCATCTCCCTGTTCATTTTAGCAGCTAAAGAGGCAACTTCTTTGAGAGCTTCATCGGTGAATATAAGTTCTATCCCTTCGGTTCCAAGCAGCGCTTTGTATTGCTTAATGAGACTGTTTTCGGGTTCCACCAATATGCGCAACAGCTCTTCTTCTCCCAGGGAGTCAAGTTCAACCCTTATGGGAAACCGACCTTGGAGCTCAGGTATGAGGTCAGACGGTTTAGCCGCATGAAATGCGCCAGCGCCTATGAACAAGATATGATCGGTCTTGACGGGACCGTATTTGGTCTGCACCGTTGTTCCTTCAACCAAAGGGAGCAAATCGCGCTGTACGCCTTCACGACTTACATCAGGACCATACTTGTGCCCATCAACAGAGGCAATCTTATCTAGCTCGTCGATGAACACAATACCTTCTTCTTGAACTTTTTCCAAAGCTTCCTGAATCACCGCATCCATATCTGTTAACTTTTCCGCCTCTTCCAGTTGAAAGATCTTTAAGGCATTTGCAACAGTGGCCCTTTTGCGTTTAATTTTCTTTGGCAAAATGCCACCTAGCATCTCACCCAAATTTAAGCCCATCTCCTCCATTCCAGCGCCCACAAAGGGGACGTTTGACAGAGGGTTTTCGACTACCTCTATTTCTATCTCTCTATCGTCTAGTTTTCCCTCTCTCAGCAACCTTCTGAACTTTTCTCTCGTCGTTTTCTTGGTCTCGTCTACTTCTTCTACTTCCTCTTCATCCATGGTATCGCCAAGCAAAAGCCTCATAAAATCCTGCGGGTGTCTTGTCCTTGATCTGGAGGGAAGTAAGGCATCCAAAACCCTCTCTTCGGCTAAAGCAGCTGCGAGGGCGCTGTTTTCCTCTATTTTCCTAGATTTGACCATGTGGACGGAGATATCCACCATCTCGCGAATCATGGACTCGACATCCCTGCCGACATATCCCACTTCAGTGTATTTGGAGGCTTCAACCTTCACGAAGGGTGCATCAACGAGTTGGGCTAACCGCCTTGCGATCTCGGTTTTACCGACGCCTGTTGGCCCCACCATCAAGATGTTCTTAGGAATTATCTCCTTAGCTAACTCCTTTGGGAGTTTCTTTCGCCTGATGCGATTACGCAGAGCCACAGCTACTGCTTTTTTTGCTTTTGTTTGCCCTATTATGTATCTATCCAAATACGCCATAACTTGAGATGGCGTAAGGTTGCCTTCTTTTATTACAGCCTCATTCACCCCTAATCACCTCTAACGTGATGACGTCGTTTGTGTATATGCAGATCTCTGAAGCAATTTGCAAGGACTTTTTGGCTATCTCACTAGCGCTCATATCGGAAGTTTCAAGGTATGCTTTGGCGGCGGCCAAGGCATAACCTGCGCCAGACCCTATGGAAGCTACTTCGCTATCTGGCTCCAAAACATCTCCAGCACCTGAAAGCAAAAGCGTTTGATGCAAATCGGCCACAAGCATCATCGCTTCCAGCCTACGTAAAGCCCTATCAGTACGCCACTCCTTCACTAAGGCTACAGCGGCGCGCATTAAATTCCCGCTGTGACTTTGAAGATATTTTTCGAAACGCTCAAGCAAGGTCATTGCATCGGCGGTGCTTCCAGCGAAACCGGCAAGCACGTCCCCGCCGGCGAGGCGTCTTACTTTTTTAGCCCCACTTTTGATGATCTGATGCTCCAGAGTAACTTGCCCATCACCTGCTATTGCTACTTCGTTGCCCCTACGAACGCAAATGATCGTAGTGCCCTTAAACATCACTTTCACCTCTTCCTCTTGGGTGGGCGCTTACATAACCTTTCTTTAATTGCTCATAACTTATCTTAAGGTATCTTTGGGTGGTGACCAAACTTTGGTGACCCAGTAATTCTTGCAAAACCCTTAAAGAAGCCCCTCCCTCAAGCATATGTGTGGCGAAACTATGGCGAAGCACGTGAGGGCTTACGCCTACGAGCCCAACTCTTTTTGCGGCTCGGGAAACGATCCTGTGCACAGTCCGAACAGCTATGCGCTCGCAACCTTCCCCGGGAAACAAGGGACCGCTGTTTTTCCCTAAAACCGCCTGCCAATCCGTTAATGCCTTTTGGGCAAACCTTCCCATTGGAACAAGACGCTCCTTTTCTCCCTTTCCCTGCACTCGCAACCATCTTTCTTTTATGTCCACATCTTCCCAATCCAAGGCC
>JAAYTM010000152.1 GCA_012518015.1 Synergistaceae bacterium | reverse complement strand
GGAGGAATAGTTGATCCTCCTATGCCGGGAGGAGTTTATCAAGTAGAGGAAGTTTTGATAGAGTATTTGAAAATGTGCAAGCCTTGGGAGCACGCTTCAAATCTTGGCGGTCTCATGGCAAATGCCATAGCTGGTCCGAGAAATATTCCCGCCTTTATAGCAGATTCCGTAGCAACCGATGAGCTCGATGATATCGCCAGGATCACGGGTTTACCTGAACTGCCCAAATATTCATTAGCCCATACGCTAAATATCAAGTCGGTTGTGCGCAAGGCAGCGAAGGAATTAGGCGGTGATTGGCGCAAACTCCGTTTTATAGTCGCTCACCTTGGAGGAGGTTTCAGTATTTGCGCCCACAAGGACGGGAGAATGGTCGATTTGAACAATGCCAACGAAAATGGTCCTTTTTCCCCGGAGCGTGCCGGAACCGTGCCTTCAGGCGATTTGGTCAGGTTGTGTTACAGTGGAAAATACAACATCAAAGAACTTCGTCGAAAATTGACGGGGGAATCCGGGTTCGTTGGTTATTTGGGAACCAATGACATGCGCGATGTAAAAGAGCGCATTAAGAAGGGTGATGAAAAAGCGGCACTGGTGTATCGTGCCATGGCCCTGCAAGTGGCTAAAGAAATCGCATCTTATTCGGCGACACTTGAAGGAAAAGTGGATGCAATCATCTTGACCGGTGGAGTTGTTTATGATGAGGACTTTGCGGCTACGGTAACAGAAAGAGTACAATGGATAGCGCCCGTGCTTATGTACCCGGGAGAAAACGAAATGAAGTCCTTGGCAGAAAACGCCTTGAGGGTCTTAAAGGGCGAGGAAAAAGCTGCCTCCTATGCCGATGTTGTAAAAAATTATAAGAAAAGGGAGGTAGTTTAGCTTGTCATTTAAAAATTTGGAATTTTTATTTGAAAGAGCCAAAAAAGGCAACATCATGAGAGTTGTTGTCGCTGCTGCTGAAGATGGAGATGTACTTGAAGCTGTACATACAGCTAACGTAGAAGGCATCGTTGAGGCAACATTGGTTGGCGATCCGGACAAGATTTCAAAGGTCGCTAGAGATAAAGGCGTAGACATTTCTTCCTTCGAGGTCATTCCGGCAACAAACGAGGAAGAAGCGGCGATGAAAGCCGTGCAAGCAGTATCATCGGGTGAGGGAGATTTGTTAATGAAGGGGTTTATAAAGACCTCTACGCTCCTTAAAGCAGTTTTAAACAAGGAATGGGGCCTAAGGAGTGGCAGATTGTTATCTCACCTGTTTCTCTTTGAAGTACCGAGGTTGGGCAGGGTTATTGGCTTGACGGATGGGGGACTCAACACATATCCTGGGCTTCAGGAGAAAGTTGCAATAGTTAGCAATGCTGTTTCTTGCTATCATGCTTTAGGCGTCGAAACTCCAAAAGTCGCTGCTTTAGCTGCAGTAGAAGTTGTGAATCCTGACATGCCGTGCACGTTGGATGCGGCAGCTCTAGTCCAGATGAACAGGCGAAATCAAATAAAAGGATGCGTCATAGATGGCCCCTTGGCCTTGGATAATGCCTTAAGCGAGGAGGCAGCTCGCCATAAGGGCGTAGTTTCAGAGGTGGCAGGACATGCCGATGTACTGCTTGTTCCTGATATAGAGGCTGGGAACTTGCTGGGCAAGGTTATACTTTTCATGGCGAATGGAGCAGGTGCGGGAGTTGTATTGGGGGCCAAAGTTCCGGTGGTGTTAACGAGCCGTGGGGATACTGCCAGGACCAAAGCTTTATCGATAGCGTTAGGTGCTGTGTTGGCGAAAACTTAACAACGCGAAATTTGTCTTTCTTGAGGTTTAAGACGCGAGATTGATGAAGGGATCTTAAAATGTACTTCAGGTTGCGTTTGCCCGATTTAATTCACAAGATAAACTGTGGCTTCTAGGTAACTTGCAAATTACGTAGTTAGAAGGGCGATTGCGTTGCACATTTTTCTACATATGTGTTTTTGAAAGGGATAATAAGTTGCACAAAAATGCTTTCGGAAATGACTCAAAAACTATAAAAATGGGAGGTTTGTCAAGTTGGAACAGTTACGTTCTCTTACTGAGCTTTTGTCGTATGCAAAAGAGGTAGGTCCGAAAAGGGTGAGTGTCGCTTTGGCCGAGGATGCCGATGTTTTAGAGGCAGTAGAGCACGCCCGCAGGGAGGGCATCGCGGACTGCATTTTGGTAGGCAACGTGGATAAGATGAAGGAGATAGCCAAGGAAATCGGAGTTGACCTATCTAATTTTCAATTAAAGGACGTGCGAGGAAGCGAGGCAGAGGTAGCCTTAGCTGCCGTAGAAGTAGTATCTTCAGGAGAAGCCGATATACTCATGAAGGGAATGATATCTACCGCGAACTTCCTGAGGGGTGTATTGAACAAGGAAAAGGGCTTGAGGACGGGGTCTCTCTTATCGCACGTTTATATTCACGAGGTAGAAGGCGTAGATCGCATTCTTTTCATTTGCGATCCGGCCTTTAATATTGCCCCTGACCTTAATGCCAAGGTTAAGATAGTCGAAAACACCGTGGAGTTAGCAAAGTCCTTCGGCGTCGAAACTCCAAAAGTCGCTGTTTTAGCCGCCGTAGAAGTCGTAAATCCTGACATGCCCTG
>JAAYTM010000151.1 GCA_012518015.1 Synergistaceae bacterium | reverse complement strand
CTGTTTTTCCCTAAAACCGCCTGCCAATCCGTTAATGCCTTTTGGGCAAACCTTCCCATTGGAACAAGACGCTCCTTTTCTCCCTTTCCCTGCACTCGCAACCATCTTTCTTTTATGTCCACATCTTCCCAATCCAAGGCCACCAACTCGGCAACCCTCAAGCCGCAACCATACAAAAGTTCCAGGATTGCTCTATCGCGTATCTCAAATTCTCCGCGGGGCCCCTCTTCAAGTAGTAATTTGATGTCTTCGTAAGCCAAAGCCCTGGGTAGCCTCTTGGGCTCTTTCGGACCACGCACGCCCTTGGTGGGATCAGACATTGCAACTCCGCTTTGCTGTAAAAATTTCATCCAACTTCGCAAAGAGGATAATTTCCGCAGGACGGTACTCTTGGAGTACCCGTAGGCTAAAAGCTCTCTTAAAAAACCTCTAACGTGGGATTGTTTGATTTCCTCGAGATCTTTCACGCCTTCGGCCAAAAGGTAATCGACGAACTGCGATAAATCAACGGCATAATTTATAACCGTGTTATCAGTTCTTCCGCTTGCGTATTTTAAATATTCCAAAAAGGCATCAACCGAAGACGATATATTCTCGCTCATGGGCAAATTATATCATATTTATAAGTATATTCTGACTAATTGAGTCTTTTTAGTAAAATCCCACTTTAGCCAACTGTGTCTGGAGTTTGCAAGGGGCAAATTTTGGGAAGAAATTACTTCCAGCGAATCCACGATTTACTGTTCATCCATCAAGTTACTCATGTTTAGAGCAAAAAACATTCTCGTGGGCTTTCATAAAAACCTCAAGCGAGCTTAACGCCTTTTGAGCAATAAATTCACAGCGCTTTCTCCGGTCCTTTATCTTTTGAGGCAACGGCGGAAACAGGCCCAAATTTATGTTCATCGGTTGAAAAGAAGAGGGATTCGCATTCTTCAAATACCACAACAGCGAACCGATAGCAGTATCCCTTGGCCAGGATAATAGGGGAAGACCTTCAAGCAGGCAAAACATATTAAGGGCAGCAACTAACCCCATGGCGGTACTTTCAACGTAACCTTCAACTCCAACTATCTGGCCTGCCATGAAAACATCTTTAAAGCCCTTTAACCTTAGCCATGCATCCAATACTGTGGGGGCATTTACATAAATATTTCTGTGCATCACGCCGTACCTTGCAAACTCAACCTCTTCTAAGCCCGGGATCAGGCGAAAGACCCGGTCTTGCTCAGACCATCTCAAATTCGTCTGAAAGCCAACCATATTGTAAAGTCTGCCTTCTTTATCATCTTGTCGCAACTGTACGACGGCGTAGGGCTCTTTTTCCGTTCGGGGATCTTTTATGCCAACGGGCCTCATAGGTCCAAATCGAAGTGCATCACGCCCTCTTTTTGCGATTACCTCTATAGGCAAACAACCCTCAAAGAAGCGTTCCTCCTCGAAATCGTGACGTGCAGCTACTTCGGCATTCATCAAGGCTTCGTAAAAACGTTGATATTCTTCTTCGGTCAAAGGACAGTTTATATAATCTTTTCCGTGACCGTAACGACTGCCATAAAAAGCGATGTCCATGTTTATGGTTTCGCGCAACACCACGGGGGCTACCGCATCGTAAAAATAGAGAAAACCTTTGCCGACCATTTCCTTAAGGCTGGAAGTCAAGGCCGTCGAAGTCAAAGGACCAGTCGCAATGATCGCGGGGCCACCCTCGATACGCGTTACTTCTTCAATAACGATTTCAATAAGAGGAATGGAGCTAATTCTAGAAGTGACCTCTTCACTAAAGGCTTCCCTATCGACCGCCAGAGCCCAACCCGCCGGCACTTTGTGCAGGTCCGCACACTTTATGATCAAGCTATCCAATGCACGCATCTCCGCCTTTAAGATGCCAGCAGGGCTTGAGAGCATATCAGAGCCTAGCGAGTTACTGCAGACTAGCTCTGCCAATTTTGAGGTCCTATGTGCAGGAGGATATTTCTTGGGACGCATCTCATAAAGCTTTACCCTAACACCCCTTTTTGCAAGCTGGTAAGCAGCCTCGCTTCCGGCAAGCCCTCCTCCTATAATCATTATAGGATCGTCACTTTTCGCCGATGGCTCCCACATCATCGAGGATGTCCTCCTTTTTAAACCCACAATCAGCGCATTTAATAGCTTTTCTTTTCACCACAAATGGCCCTCCGCATTTGGGGCAAACATCGCCAGTGGGTTTATACCAACTGACAAAATTGCACTGAGGATATCTGGAACAACCATAAAAGGGCTTCCCCTTTTTGGAGCGAAGCAACACAACTTCTCCCTCTTTGCACTTCGGACAATTGATATCGAGGCTATTTGTAAAGTTCCTGGTATATTTGCACTCCGGAAAAGCCGAGCAGGCAATAAATTTCCCGTAACGGCCGTGCTTTATGACCAGCTGAGCCCCACACTTGGGACACTCTTCATCGATCGTTTCCAGCGGTACTTCAACTTTTGCTGTGTTTTCGACGCCTTTTAAAATACTTTCAAAGTGCTCCCAAAACCCTTTAACGACCGATAGCCATGACATTTCGCCGCTTTCTACCTTGTCCAATTCGTCTTCCATCTTGGCGGTAAATTCTACGTTGATGAGGGAAGGAAAATGTTCGACCAAAAAAGAGCTAACAGTGACTCCAAGCTCCGTTGGAAAAAGCTTTTTTGCTTCATCCCTTTCCACGTAGTACCTATCGTATAGTGTTTGTATGATGGTAGCATACGTGGAGGGACGACCTATGCCCTTTTCCTCCATGACTTTTACCAAACCGGACTCTGTATATCTGGATGGCGGTTTGGTGAACTTTTGTTCTTTATCGAGCTTTAATAATGTTAACTTCTCGCCAACTGTGGCTTCCGGAAGCATCTCTTCCTTTAAGTCCAAGGGCCAAAGCTTACTCCAGCCCTCAAATATCAAAGTAACGCCACTTTGCTTTAAAGTGTAGGGACCAGATTGGACCTCTACATTGGTCCGAGCTACGATCGCTGGAACCATTTGAGAGGCCAAAAAGCGCTTCCATATCAATTCGTACAGAGCTTTTTGATCCTTAGTTAAATGCTGACTGATTTCATCCGGCACCAAACGAACGTCCGTGGGCCTGATGGCTTCGTGGGCGTCTTGAGAACGTTCTTTTGAAACGTATTGATGCGGTTTTTCTGGCAAAAATCTCTTCCCATAATTTTCTTCTATAAACTTACGAGCCATGGCGATGCTTTCAGGGGCTAAACGTAGGCTATCCGTACGCATATAGGTGATGAGACCTACTGATCCCTGACCAGGCAAATCAACGCCTTCGTACAGGCTTTGAGCTATGCGCATAGTCCTTTGGGGAGAAAAACCTAGACGCCTTGCAGCCTCTTGCTGTAAGGTGCTCGTTTTAAAAGGCGGCAGAGGGTTTCTTTTGCCTTCTTTTACGTCGAACTTTGAAACGACAAAAGGAAAGGAAAGCAATTCATTGTATATTGTTTGTGCGTCTATGGCGTTAGTAATCCTGATGTTTTTCCCATCTTTTTTGATGAGCCTTAATAGAAACTCTCCATTCTCGCCCTTCGTCAATGCAGAAATCACCCAATATTCCTCTGGTACGAAGGCATCTATCTCGGCCTCTCTCTCGCAAATGAGTCTCAAGGCGACGGACTGGACCCTACCGGCTGAAAGGCCCGATTTGACCTTCTTCCATAACAGGGGGCTCAAATTATATCCCATCAACCTATCCACTAGCCTCCGAGCCTGCTGGGCATTCACCTTATTCATGTCTATCAGTTCAGGTTTGGTCAAAGCTTCTTTTACGGCTCTGGGCGTTATTTCGTACATGCGAATCCGGCAAGGTTCATCCTCAGGTATCGATAATATATTTGTCAAATGCCACGCAATGGCTTCTCCTTCTCTGTCGGGGTCCGAAGCAAGCAAAATATTTTTGGCCTTTTTTGCGGCTTGCTTTAGATCTCTGACTACTGGACCCTTACCCCTGACCAATATGTATTCCGGTTCGAAGTTTTTTTCTATATTTATGCCAATCCTACTTTTAGGCAAGTCTCTCACGTGTCCGTTGCTTGCCTTTACTTCATACTTACGACCTAATATCCTTTTTAGGGTCCTAGCTTTAGTAGGAGATTCAACTATTATGAGAGTTTTATCAGACACTTTTTTCACCTTCCATCAAAACCTGATTCCCCATCTGCCGGGTCCCGTCGTCGCAACAAGGCCGCGCGACTCCAATTTTCCCAACATTTCTAGAGCTAAAGCAGGCGATATTTTACACTCTCCAGCTATATTGTCAACGGTCCTATCGCCCTTTTCTCTTAACATCTCATATATCTGCTTTTCCTCAGGTGGCAATTCTTCAGCCTTATCTTCTTTCTTTCCGATTAGAAATCCTTCAGGTGAACCCTTTATTAAATGAATAAAGGAATCTACATCGACCAAGGGATAGGCACCATCAAATATTATTAAATTAGATCCCTTTGCAACACCTTCGTCAATCCTTCCTGGAACTGACCATGTCTCTATCCCACACTCCATTGCAATGCGCCCGGTTATCATTGCACCGCTTTTGATAGGTGCTTCAACGATAACCACGACGTCTGACAGACCAGCTATAATCCTGTTGCGCTCCGGGAAATTCCACGGCATTCCTTTTGTGCCCAAAGGATATTCTGAGATCAGTGCTCCGCTTTCCTTAATCTCATCAAATAAGGGCAGGTTTTTACTCGGATAGCACTGATCCACTCCGGTTCCAAATACAGCTATGGTCACGCCTTGGGCTTTTAAAGCTCCCCTGTGAGCCTTTTCGTCTATTCCAAAGGCACCTCCACTCACTACGGGAAAGCCTTCTTCCGCTACTTTAAAGCCAAGCATATGTGCTATCCTTCGTCCATAGTTGCTGCAGCGCCTTGTTCCAACCACCGCCACAGCAAATTTTTTAATACCTTCAAGCCTTCCCCACCAATAAAGCAGTAAAGGTGGGTTAGATAATCGATTTAACGAGGAAGGATATCCTTCCTCGTTAAATACCAGAATTTTTATCCCCTTTTTCTTGCAGCTTTCCAACTCCCTTAGATGCCATCCACTCGATAGAACTTCATACCATCTTTCCATGGCTTTTTCAGAATTTGTAAACTCCCTAAGCAAAGAAGGAGAGCTCATTAAGTCAGAAGGAGCGATGGATCTTAAGCGCAAAGCAGCGATCAAATTGCCGTCGAATTGTTTAAGGGAATTAAGGGCAAGGAAGACCGATAAATCCTCATCTTTCAAAGGAAAAACCTCCCCTGTAAGCTAACGCTTCGGCTAAATGAGAGTCTTTTACCGCCTTATCTCCCGCCAAATCGGCTATGGTTCGAGCTACTTTGAGCACCCTGCTTAAACCTCGCCCCGTCAACCGAAGACTCGCTCCAATGGACTTGAGAAATGCTCTGCCATCTTTCGACAGCCCTAGGTATTTTTTCATGATCCTCTCTGTTAACTCGGCGTTGCACTTTATGCCAAAGTGACGCCATCTTTCAAGCTGTATGGATCTAGCACGCATGACCCGATATCTGATTGCCGAACTGTTTTCGGCATCGCTGTCCAATTCTAAAAGCTCCTCAGGCGTCAGTCTCGGGATCTGCAGGTGAAGATCTATGCGATCCAGGATTGGTCCAGAAAGCTTTTTAAAGTACCTATCTATATCCCCTGGAGAGCAAGTGCACTCCTTCACGGTGTCTCCTAAGTAACCACAGGGACAAGGATTGCAAGCGGCAATAAGCAACACAGAAGCCGGATAGGTTGCACTCCCCGAGGCCCTGCTTACAGTTATACATCCATCCTCTAGTGGCTGTCTTAGGGCTTCGATAACGTCCCTCCTGAATTCCGTTATCTCGTCCAAGAAAAGAACGCCCCTATGGGCAAGGCTAAGTTCTCCCGGTTTAAGATCGATTCCGCCTCCGCAAATAGCTACGGCGCTTGACGTGTGGTGCACTGACCTAAAAGGCCTGAAGCGGTCAGTCTCAAGTGGCAATCCACGGGCACTTCTTATCCTCATTGCTTCTATTAGTTCATCATCTGAGAGCGGAGGGAGGATCCCGCGAAGAGCCTTCGCCAACATGGTCTTTCCTGATCCAGGAGCACCTACAAGAAAGACGTTATGATGTCCTGCAGCCGCGATTTCTAGTCCCCTCTTAGCCGCAGCTTGTCCCTTTATGTCGGCAAAATCCGGTTCTACTGCTATCTCTTTAGCTTGAGGTAGCGTGAAATCCAGCTTTTGTAATGTTTTTTCGCCTCTTAAATGGCAAAATAGTTCACCGATGTTTGAACAACCATAAGCTTCAACCTCTTGCACCATCGAAACATCCGCAACATTTCCCCAGGGGACGAAAAGGGGAAGCCCTAACTGCCTGGCCAAAAAGGCCGCAGGCACGCCTCCCCTTACCTTGCGCAACCTTCCGTCTAAAGCCAACTCTCCCATGAAAATTCCATTGACGCCTTCCGGTATGAAACCAACCTCCTTGGCAATGCCCACAGCTATCGGCAAATCAAGCAAGGCGCCTTCTTTGGGTAAATCTGCCGGAGCTAAGTTTACCGAGATGTGACCCTTGAGTTTTATGCCCAATGTTCCTAGGGAAATACGCACTCTCTCGCGAGACTCCTTAATGGCAGTATCCGCTAACCCAACAATTGATATGGAAAACAAGCCTCCCGTGAGACAAACTTCCACCTCAACTGGAAGTGCATCTATACCCCTCAATGTAAGCCCATAAATGCAACTCATCTATATCATCCCTAACGTGACATCTTTAACGTATTCTAAATCGTATCCATCGGCATTGCTGGCATCTAAGGTTATGCCCAAAATATCTATTCTCCAGGGACCCTCCCACCCCAGCTGTTCGATAAGCAATCTACCCGAACAGATAAGGGCCTTAATTTTTCTTGGACCGACGCTTTCAATGGGAGATTGAACCTTCCCATTCGTACGTACTCTTACTTCAATTACGACCAGTTCATCGTCGTCTATTGCTACGATATCCAGCTCTCCTCTTTTGAAAGTCACGTTTCTCATCAAGATCTTGTAACCCATATTCGATAATACGAGGGATGCCAGATCTTCTCCCCAATTACCTAAATCCTTTTTGGTCTTCTCCTTTATGTCTTTCAAGATTATCTCCCTTGCTCGCATCGACCCTGCTAAGGAAGACTAATATTTGCGCAACGGCAAGATAAGCTTCCTCCGGTATTTCCTCACCTAGACCAACCCCCAAAAGCACAACAATTAGAAGGGAACCTTCTACTATTGCAATACCTACTCCTTGGCCTCTTTCATTGTTTTCCCACTTCCGTATCCATCCTCGCCTTAAAAGTTTTTCTGTGAATGGGTGAGATGCCCTTTAAAGTTAATGCCCTCTTATGTTCTTTTGTTGGATAGCCCTTATTGGATGCAAAGCCGTACCCGGGATACAATTTATCGTAAGCAATCATCACCCTGTCTCTTAT
>JAAYTM010000150.1 GCA_012518015.1 Synergistaceae bacterium | reverse complement strand
CTTTTATCCATAACCCAGACGAAATCATCATACTCTAAGGCATCGCACAAAATGACCCTGGGATGGTAGCTCAAATGTTCTTGCCAAGTTTCTCTGACGAGTGGATTTTTGTGCATGGGTATTATAACCCAAAGGTCGGGGATAAGCTTCACTATTTCCATTATAGCCTTGCAGACGGCTTCAAGAGGCTTGCCCCAAGATTCCCTTCTGTGAACCGTTACTAGCAAGAGCGGAACGTCAAGGGGCAATTTCTCCTTTAAAAATTCGGGATCCTTGTTCAGTTTTTTGACCATCATTAAGGCGTCTACCACGGTGTTACCGGTTACCCAAATCCTTGTTGGGTCGCAGCCTTCTTGTATGAGGTTGCTTTTTGCCATTTCAGTAGGAGCAAACCAAAAGGTAGCAAGTTTATCGACCATAACTCTGTTGGCCTCCTCGGGGAAGGGAAGGTACAGATTACCACTTCTAAGCCCCGCTTCTACATGACCCACTTTAATTTTCCTGTAAAAAGAAGCTAAGGCCGATGCGAATGTAGTAGTGGTATCTCCATGCACCAGCACGATTTCGGGTTTTATTTCATCCAGTACACATCCCACCTTTGTCAATACAGCAGACGTGATATAGTCCAGGCTTTGTTTTTTCTTCATGATAGAAAGGTTGCAATCAGGGGTTATGTTAAAAGTTTTTAATGCCTGGGTTAAAAGGTCGGTATGCTGGCCAGTGGCCAACACGAAACAGGGCAGTCCTCGCTCCTTTAACTTTAGTATCACCGGAGCCATTTTTATAGCTTCGGGACGAGTGCCTATTATACAACAAATCGTTGACATAAGATGACCTCCAGCTGTCATAATAATCTTGCAGGATAGAACAGCTTAAAAAATCTTCAAACTCAGAGTAATCAATATCGCATGAAAAGACACCATAAAAACCAACACCATAAAAGGATATAAACCTCTTCGAACAAGGCGATGATGTATGTGTTCTTTGTCTGGAGAAAATGGGGAAATACCCTTTGCGATCCTACGGAGTACGGCAAAAGACATATCTAAAAATGGGATCCCACCTGCTAAAGCTAAAAATACACAAAAGGAAATGAAAGATTTTGTCAAAGCATTGGATTCAAAAAGACAATACAAGAGCAAGCAAGAGTGAGTGAATCCGAGTAACGTGCTTCCACCGTCTCCCAGAAATGTCTTCGCCTTCGGGTAATTCCACGGTAATATGCCAAGTGCGATCCCAATGCCAAAGGCCCAAAAGGTGCTTTTAAAGGCATAAAGGAAGATGCACGAACTTGTGGCGAAAATGCAGAGCGCTAAACCATTCATGCCATCGATCATATTATAAGCGCTTATCATGGCAGCTATCCATATCGATGCAACAAGCCAACCCCAAGGGGGCAGGTTTCCGTTTTTATACAAGGGGATCAAAACTATAGTTGAGGCAAGCAAATGCAAGGTGAGCCTCAAGATTGGTGACAAACTTTTCATGTCGTCCAAATACCCAACCATAAATACTGCACTTGCGCACCACGCAAAGAGCACGAGATTCACGTCGGTACGGCCATGACATAAAAGGATAAATAAAAGCAATCCGCTCCAAAGCACAATACCCCCTCCTCTGGGGGTGGCCTCGCTGTGGAGCTTTCTTTTCTCGGGCATGTCGATAATGTCATATCGTATAGAAATTGGTACGGCGATCTTTGTCGCCGCCCATCCCCATATGAAAGCAAAAAGCATTGAGATTCCCATCTCGATCATGATCTTGTCATTTCGTTCCAAACAATCGGTCGCCAGCATCTCCCAATCCGGGCACTATGTAGCCAT
>JAAYTM010000149.1 GCA_012518015.1 Synergistaceae bacterium | reverse complement strand
TGAATGTCGAAACCTGATGGAAAAAATTTGGAGATAATTCTCGATTCCTGTTATTATCAATATTGTTATCATTATCAATGTTATTATCAATTGAGCATCTTCGGACAGGAGTTGTTTTTTATGAGGAAGAACGTTCACTGCGGGATATCAATCTCGGGTGGAGGACTTCGCTACGTTGAGCTAAAAAAAGAAGGCACATCCCTGAAATGTAACGCCCGCGCCAAAGTTTTTCTCCCCAAAGAAGTAATACAAATGGAAAGCGTCATCGATACAGAGGCCCTATATCTGGCTCTCAAAAAGTTAAAGAAAAAGATTGGAAGGTTTGGCAAGGTTAAAGCAGCTTTTGGAATTCCCATGAGGGATAGCCATGAAGGTTTTGTCGATTTTCCTAGGAACATGCCTTTTGACGAAGTGATAAAGTCACTTCACTGGCAATTAGATCAATATTTACCCCTTACGGCTGAAAAGGCTTATTATGATGCAGTAGAAATCGATTTCCCCTTTCCTCCTAAAGATTCAAACCAGAGAGAATCATTTAGAAAGTATTTAGTAATAGCATCGAGCAAATCCTTTATAGACAAAATTATGAAAGCCATCACAAGCGCTGGTTTTTTCCCTACTGCCTTAGAGCCCACATCGATAGCACTCTTCAGAAGCGCCCTCATATCTCCTAAAGACAGCGAAGGCCTAGCCGATGCATTTGATAGTAAAGAAGGATATTTGTCTTTTTTCCTGGGTGATACCATTTCCCTGATAGCCCTGGGTTACAAGGACGACGGTATATTTTACAGGCCTGTAATGTTAGGGCGCAAAACGAACTCAGAATACTTGGTTCAAAACATTGTCAAGGAAATCAAGTTTACCGTCGATTACCTCAACGGTTATTATCCCTATTTAGGAATAAATCGATTGTTTTTGATCGGCTTGACCAAACTCGCATCAGAGCTACGGGACGCTTTGAAATCTGCCGTGGCGTTTCCCGTAACTTTACTTGATCCCTGGAAAAACTTCCCACTCGATGAACGGCCAAGGGGAGGTGGTTGGGAGGCACCGCTGGGTCTGGCGTTAAGGGACATTATATGATTGCTATAGACGACAGATAGGAGTGTGTTTTCGCTTTATTTTTTTTTGACAAGACAATTCGCCCTATTGACAATACCAGATTATACTTGTAAGATTCATACAACTTGATTTTATAACGTAACGGCGATGAAGCAAGAGGCCGGAGGAAGAAGGTACCAACAGAGATGGGCGTTTACCGAGCTGAGAGGCGCCCTTGGTGCACCGCAAGGCCCAAAGCTTGCGAGAGCTGGCGTGGAAAGGTAAAAAGGCCGGAGTACACGCTCGGGTTGCCTACGTCAAAGGGCTAACGAGAGGGGCACATTTGTTTTGCGAACAAGGGTGTCCAAGATGGGTGGTACCGCGGGTATAAAAGCTCGTCCCAAATTTGGGACGAGCTTTTTATTATATTCACATACTTGGAGGGATAGATATGTTCAGAGGAACCGGCACAGCACTGATTACGCCTTTTAAGAAAGGAAGGGTTGATTTCGAAAGCCTGGAGAGATTGGTGGAGTTTCAAATCAGAAATGGCGTCGATTTCTTAGTGGTACTTGGAACTACAGGGGAGGCAACCACAATCAGCAGCACCGAAAAAAGGAAGATCATCCGATTTTTCGTCGAAAGAGTTGCCAGAAGGATCCCCATCGTGGTTGGCACGGGCTCAAACTGTACGCAAACAACGGTCGAACTGTCGCAAGTGGCGTTGTCGCTTGGAGCTGATGCGGTGTTAATTGTTACGCCTTACTACAATAAGCCGCCACAAGATGGATTATATGAACATTATCGAACAGTTGCTTCACGCCTGGGAAGCGGACAAATAATTATTTACAACGTTCCAGGAAGAACAGGCGTAAACATCCTGCCTGAAACTGTTATCAGGCTTGCAGAAATCCCAAACATAGTGGGCATTAAGGAAGCATCGGGCAACCAAGCACAGGTCGATGCGTTAATCAAGAATGTTAAAAGAACGAGGCAGGACTTTGCCGTGCTTTCAGGAAACGACGATCAAGCATTTCATCTGGTAAATGCCGGAGGAGACGGCGTAATTTCCGTACTTTCAAACGTAGCGCCTAAAGAAACTTCGGATATGATACGCTACACCCTGCAAGGAAAGACAGAGGAAGCGCGTCGCCTGCATCTCCAGCTTTTCCCTTTGATGAAAGGTCTATTTTGCGAAACTAACCCGATTCCCGTAAAATATGCAGCGAGCAAGCTCGGGTTGTGTCGAAATGAACTGCGGCTTCCCTTGATTCCAGCTTCACCTAAGGCAATGGCTGAGGTAGACAGGGCCATGGAAGAAGGAGGAATACTTTCATGCGTTATGGTTTAATCGGAGCCACGGGTCGGATGGGCCAAGAAATCAGGAAGGCTTTCGAGGGTCATGTTTTATGTTTAACCGTGAACACCCAGAAAACCTGGTGCGATGAAACGAGACCTGAAGTGATCGTCGATTTCTCGCACAGAAGCTCTTTGTCCGATACGATAGAACTTTGCAAAAAGCACGAATCGGCTCTGGTCATAGGTACAACAGGGCTAAACGATGAAGACTTCTTAATGTTAAAAGAACTTGCCAGGAAAGTCTCGGTCGTACAAAGTTATAACTTTTCCTTCGGAGTTAACGCCTTAAAGATCATACTGGCAAGTTACTCAAAACTTTTTGAGGACTGGGACTTAGAGATCATTGAGGCACACCACAACAAGAAAAAAGACGCCCCGTCAGGAACGGCCATAATGCTTCAAAATGCCGTTGGAAAGCCTTGTCCCATGCATTCCTTGCGAATTGGAGGCGTGCCCGGAGACCATAGCGTTATCTTTGCAAACGAAGGAGAGACCCTTTCCTTCAATCATCGAGCCATATCAAGAAGCGTCTTCGCCTATGGTGCCTTGAAGGCCGCAGAATTTGCATTGACTGTCAATAATGGTTTTTATACCTTTGAGGAGGTCTTGCAATGCAAGCTCAAGAAATAATTAAACTCATAAGCGAATCAAAAAAGACGACTCCTTCTATCGCTTTCGTAGCCGGCGATCTTCGAGATCTCGATCGAGGTGACTTGCACTTCGTCGGCGGTTCGGACTTTGGGGTTTTAATTGGGGATTATGAGAAAATAGAAAGGACAATAGATAAAAACAAAGACCGCATT
>JAAYTM010000148.1 GCA_012518015.1 Synergistaceae bacterium | reverse complement strand
TTCAATAAGCAACAACAAAATGCCTTGCTTCCTGCCGTTGAAAGAGGAGATTTAATATTAGTCGGTACGACGACGGAAAATCCCTATTTTGAAATAAACAAGACTCTCCTTTCGCGAGCTCTCGTATTTGAACTAAAACCGCTCATGCCCGAGGATCTTGAACGTCTCTTAAAAAGGGCCGCGCAAGATAAAAAGAGAGGCATGGGCATGTTTGATCTTAAAGTAGAAGATGAGGTTATATCGTTTATAGCACAAACATCCGGCGGGGATGCGAGACAAGCCCTTTTGCGTTTCGAGTCAATTGTTCTTGCCATAGTTGCATCAGGTAAAATAACTGTAACGCTTCAAGATATAGTTGAGTTATCTCCGAAGTCTATACAACGGTACGATAAATCCTCAGACCAGCATTATGACATTGTGTCAGCTTTTATAAAGAGCATGCGAGGCTCTGATCCCGACGCTGCTGTTTACTGGCTTGCAAGAATGTTGGCCGGTGGAGAAGATGTGCGATTTATAGCGAGAAGGATGCTCATCTTTGCTTCTGAAGATGTGGGATTAGCAGACCCCTTCGCCCTTGTCTTAGCAAATGCTACGGCAAGCGCGGTTGACCACGTTGGGTTGCCGGAAGCGCGAATAATATTGTCACAATGCGCTATTTACCTCGCTTGTGCCGAAAAAAGCAACAGCGCTTATAAAGCCATTGACCTAGCTTTGAACGAAATAGAAAAAGGAGATCTTCAGGAAGTTCCTTTGCATCTTAAATCTCATGGAGAAGGATATATTTACCCTCATGATGACCCCAGGCATTGGGTTTTTCAAAAGTACATGACAACCTTCAAGCGTTTTTACTTTCCTGGAGATCAAGGACGTGAACGAGTTATTTCCAAGAAATTACAGCAGCTTTGGAAAGGATACTCGCAAAAGAAGTGACGAAAGCTGTACTAATTTCCCCCCGTTTATCATTTCTCTTTATGTCCAGCTGAGCAACAGTTTGATTTTATATGCTACGATCCCTAGGTATTCTCTAAGTGCTAAGCTGTTGACATGGAGATCGGAAGCATTGGGCAGGAAATCTATTAAAGACAATGGTGCGACGTCTGTCATTTTCCCTACCGGATAGGGATGCCAATTGATTTCGGGGACCATTTTTTTGGCCGTCATAAGTGCTCTGGGCATGTGATAGCCGTGGGTCACAATGACAGCGTCATTGAGTTTTAAGGATTTTAAAAGAGGAGATACGTTTTTTAAGTTTTCCCACGTTGTTCTCGACTGTGATTCCTCATAGATTGTTAAATTAGGAAAGAGCCTTCTGGCTCTTTTTGCCATCGTTAAAGCCTCTGGGACCTCTTTTGAGTATGATCCACCACAAAATATCACTGGCCAATCAAACTGGATTGCGAGTTCTAGTCCGCCGATTAAACGCACCAGGGTATGAGGTGAAACATCGGCTTCAAGGAGATCTTTTGTTCGACGTTGCCCTCCGCCAAGCACGACGATGATTGTCTTCTCCTGAGGTAATGATGGCTGAATTGACATTTCCAATGGTTTAAGTGTGATCCTTGCGGCGATAGGCAAGCTTATAAAATAAAGCCCTAATGCTAACATGCAAAGAAAAAAAGAAAGCATAGGCTTTTTTGGTCTCTTAAGTGCCCATAATGCTGCAACAAGGATAAGGATCACGAATATTCCAGGTGGTACTACAAAAGTCCCTATAATTTTATAAATGGCGAAAAACATGGTTGTCATGAAATGTTCGTCAAGGTAGTTTATTGGAAATCTGTGAACTGCTTTTCAAAAAAAGCAAGAGTACGTCTCGTGCTCCCTGTAAATGCACTCGCAATAACTGAGCCGCTTCCTCTTCCCTTCCCACCAAGATGGCATCGATTATTTTTACATGTTCCATAGCGGACTCCTTCAAATTAACCCCTACTATCGAGTAATGTCTACAAAGTTGGATCAGATCAAAGGCCTCCATCAAAAATTGGTTTAAGAAACGGTTGTCGCAAGACTCGTGCAAAAAAGAATGAAAGGCAGTGTCTTGTTCTAAAAAGGCATTTGAATCTGTGTCTCGATCAACGGAAAGGAAGTATTCTTTAAAGTGAATAAGTTCTTCTTCCTTTGGTGGATTTTTGCACATAATTTTAACGGCTATCGTTTCCAGGGCAATCCTCACTTCATAAAGGTCGTAAACGTCCTTTTCCGTTGGGAGCGCCACATAAGCGCCTTTTCTTGGAACGAGTTGAACGATACCAGTCTGTGCAAGCTGCCTTATCGCTTCCCTTATAGGAGTTCGAGATACAGCAAGCGTTTGCGCTAGCTCCGCTTCGGAAAGTTTTTCTCCCGGTTTGATGATGCCCTTTAATATCGCATCTCTTATTTTTTTATACACTATCTGCCTTAAATCTGTGCTTTCCGCTGGTGTTAAAGGATTGCTCGCCATTGAGTCTTTTTCCTCCTCATCGCACTTCTCGTACTTCTTATAAAGTATAATTAATAATACTTCTTTTGTAAATTGCTGTATGCCACAACGCTAAGGCGAAAAAGATACCACAGTATCTATTTATAATGACGTAAGTATTTTTTCTTCAATCTTCAATATAGAAAAGATAAATGGTAAATTCGCATCTTTGTTCTTATTTTGCTCTCACGAAAATTGCGTTGCCTTCTGCGCAAACATTTCCCTCCTGGTCTTCAATAACAGCGGAAGTATAGGCTCTTCTAGTTTCCTTTCTTAATAAAAAACCTCTAGCGTTGTATCTTTTTCTCAACATAACGGCCCTTTTAAATGCGATAGTAAGCTTTGCAGTTAAATATGTTTCTTCGTCAAAGTTTTTTATAGCCCAAGCCATGGCGTCGTCTAGGATGGCTGCTAGAATCCCTCCGTGAACCACGCCTTCGTAACCGCACCAAGTGTCATTCGGTACAAAGGAAATTAAGGAACATTTTGCTTCTTCATCCCAATAGATGTTAAGCTCTAAGGTGCGTGCGTTTACCTTTTTGTCTCCGCACACAAAGCATGAGGCCGTACCAGGCAAAGCCTTAAGTGTCATCGTTCAATCCTCCTTTATAATTAAAGTGAGTTAGTATTTGTATTTTAGGGGGTTTTGAAATATATATGAAGGACAAGATAAGCGCTTCTTTGCTTGCCCAATATGCTTATTGTCCCAGAGCTGCCTGGTACCGGGCGCATGGTATTGTGCCTCAAGGTAATGGCAATGGCAAATCTTTTAAGAGGGGCAGGCGAGCTCATAAAATTTTTGGATTTTTTGAAAAAATTCGTGGTCTTTGGAGTCGAACCTGGAGGGCTGCTCTCCTTTCGCTCATATTTGGAGGGGTAATATTTTGGTTATACCAAATGTCAAAATAATGTTCGTCTTTCTGACAGTATGTGTGTTTGGAATGTACCTTTGGTGGATGAGAGAGGTTCCTTTGAGCATTGATTCAAAGGTATGGACAGGGAGTTTTTTAACAGGCAGACCAGACGCGGTTATAAAGAAAGGTCCTTGGGTCATACCGGTGGAGTTTAAGAGTGCGAACCATGGCGAACCAATGGAAAGCCATAGGTTGCAGCTTTTGTGTTACTGCCTTTTGTTGGAGGAAAAGGGCTATAAGGTTCCCTATGGCATCTTGAGGTATCGAGAAAAAAAGTTCAAAATACGCTGGAACAAAAGAACGAAAAGATATCTGACAAAAATTGCCAAAGA
>JAAYTM010000147.1 GCA_012518015.1 Synergistaceae bacterium | reverse complement strand
GGCCATAGCGTTATAAATGTGCATAAACGTGAAGCCTTTCAAAACGAAAACTTAAAAAAGTATTTGACTAAGAGAAATATTTCTACATTTTTACTAAATGGATATGAGATATTAGACAAACATATGGGTGGTAATTATTTGTTCTTGAACGTATTGATACTTGGTGCGATGTCCGCTTTGGGCATTGGCGGGATCTGCTTTGAGGAGATTGAGGAGGCTGTTTCAAGCTTGAGCCCTGTGAAGTTCAGAGAAGATAACCTAAGAGCGCTTGAGCTAGGCAGAAGTGTAGCTCATGGGTCATGAGAACCTGAATTTAAATAAGGTCCTCTCCGGGCCGGGGAGGACCTTATTTATGTTGTCAAGAAGGGGATTGACGCTTGTAGAGCTTTTGATAGTAATTTTCATCTTTATGGGAAGTACGGGTTGTTTTGTTCTTGCCGGACGGTCACTAAGAGATTTGCTAGCTGTTATCGAACTAACGAAAGCTCGAACTTGGCTTCAGGGAACCTTCATCGAGGCAACACAAACCGGTAGACCTTTTATGTTAAAATACACGACTCGCTCTGTCTCTACTAGTAAATTACAAGTACAGTGGCTCGATACGCTTGAAGAAGAAATCTTTGACTCAGCCCACATGTGCTATTTTAGAGGTATGAGCGCTACGGAGAGCTCTTCGATTTATTCTCCGCAATGGTATACACTTACACCCGGACTGACCTTGAAAGTAACAACGGGGCCAAAAAGCAATTCCAGGCTGCTCGGTTATATAGTAATATCTCCTTATTGTCGTATAACGATTAGAGGACATCTTTAGGGAAAAATGAATATTTTCCCTTGATTTTATAAGCCAAATGGGGTTATAAAGACATGCATATGTTAAAGTCTGAGCAATCTGCTCGCAGGGGGAGTTCTATTAAGATGAAACCATGGTGGAGAGAACTGATCGAAACATTAATCTGGGCTTTGATTTTGGCGCTAATTTTAAGAACCTTTGTAGTTCAAGCCTTTTGGATACCAAGCGGTTCCATGATACCCACCCTTATGCCTGGTGATAGAGTGCTGGTGGCTAAGTTCTGGTATCATTTTACAGAACCGAAAAGAGGACAAATTGTCGTCTTTAAATACCCATTGGATCCCACGCGTGATTTTGTTAAGCGTTTAATTGCCCTGCCTGGCGATGCTGTGGAGATTAAAAATGGAGTGGTTTATATAGATGATGTGCCCTTGGAGGAGCCTTATGTGAAAAATAGGGATTTTTTCAGCATGGAAAAAATTACAGTCCCAAATGGACAGTATTTTGTCATGGGTGATAATCGTCCTAATTCTCAGGACAGCCGTTTTTGGGGTTTTGTACCAAAAAACTATTTGCGCGGGCCGGCTTTTTTCCGCTACTGGCCTTTGAGCAGATTAGGAGTGCCCAAGTAATGACCAGGACAGTTTGGTATCCGGGCCACATGGAAAAAGGAAAAAGACAACTTAAGGAAATGGCCTCGCAGGTGGACGTCTTCATAGAAGTGAGGGATGCCCGAGCCCCAAAATCGACGTCTTCGCCCTTTGTGCAAGAGCTTGCCAAATTGAAACCGGTTTGCGTGGTCTTAAGTAAACGGGATCTAGCGGAAGAAGACAAGACAAGGCTTTGGATAAAGGAGCTTGCTTCCTCAGACACTCCTGCCTTTGCACTGAACCTTAAAAGGGGAGTCTCAAGGGAATTGCGAAGGAAGTTGTTCGAAGTTTGTGAGGGCAAACCTCGATGGAGGGAACTAAGGGTTGCCATAGTTGGGATACCAAACGTAGGCAAGTCCATGTTGCTAAATGCTTTAATAGGCAAAAAGACCTCTAAAGTAGGAGGACTCCCTGGCATTACCAGGGGAGTCTCCTGGCATAAAGCTGGCAGATTACTTGTTGTCGATTCTCCAGGCATTTTGGACCCCAAGACTGATAGAGAGACCCGTGCGATGCTTGCGTGGCTTGGGTGTATTAGGATAAGTGTTGTAGGAGATTATGAGAGTTTGTCCTTGGAGTTTCTGAAATTTATGCAATCATCGAGTTTTATCTCCAGAATACTGGAAAATTTCTCGATAACTCCAGCCAACGAAATAGCAGTTGAAGAATATCTGAAAGCCATAGGTCGAAAAATAGGTGCCCTTCTTCCAGGTGGCGAAGTAGATATATCGAGAGCGGGTAAATTTTTACTTGAAAACTTTGCCACCGGAAAGCTAGGTGCTTTTACCCTGGAGTTGCCTTGATATGATAGTAGTAGGCGTTGATGAAGCTGGCAGAGGTCCTTTAGCAGGTCCGGTGGTAGCAGCAGCTGTAGCTGTGTGCAAAGAGGATATTTACACGTTAAAGTCGCTCGGCGTGGCTGATTCAAAGGCACTATCTCCTAGGAAGCGGGAAGAAATATTTGCCCTCATAACGCAACGAGGTTTTATTTATAAAGTTCAAGCTGCAAGTCCATTGCGTATCGATAAAGAGAATATCCTGCAGGCTACCTTATGGGCCATGAAGCGTGCCGTTTGTTCGCTTCCCGTGACGCCAGATTTGGTCATAGTCGATGGCAATTTCGCTATACCTGATCTACCCTATCTTCAAAGGGCTATTCCAAAGGCGGACAGAAATATTTCGATTGTCGGTGCGGCATCCATAATTGCTAAGGTGATAAGAGACAGGGTGATGATTGCTTACGATAAATTGTATCCCGGGTACGGCTTTGCATCCAATAAGGGCTATCCAACAAAAGAACATAAGAGGGCATTAACTTTAAAGGGCATCTCACCCATTCACAGAAAAACTTTTAAG
>JAAYTM010000146.1 GCA_012518015.1 Synergistaceae bacterium | reverse complement strand
GGATAAGCGATGAGTGATGAACGATGACGCTTGACATGCCCACTATTGCTGACTTTTTAGCGCTTCTTTTGGCGGCCTTTTTTGTCATTAAGGGATTTGTACGTGGCTTTTTGAACGAGCTCTTTGGCTTTTTTGGCTTAATCGGCGGCTTTGTATTAATCTGGAAGTATTCTCCAAACTTTGCGAGCATATTGAAGTTTAGATTAGGACTTCCCGATATAGTCGCCTACATAATAGCCATTGCTGTGATATTTATCGTTTTTAACCTAGCTATTTCTTTTCTTGGAAGGCTCGTCAAAAAGATCGTTTATTTTGGACGCGCCCCGATGATCGATAAAATTTTTGGCTCTCTTTGCGGGCTTTTAAAAGCCTCAATCGTGTTGATCCTCTTTTACCTGGCCTTCGAGTTGGCAGCAACCTATCTGGGAAATGCGAGACTAACATGGATGGACCAAAGCAAAGCGATGACGATCGCAAGTAACGTTTGGAATTACCTTAGCGGCTGGCTGCTAAAAAATGGTGTCATAAACTATCTGACGCTCCCAAATTTAATCGCAAAGGTACATATGTGATGATATCAAGCAATCAGACAAGACAACTACTTGATATTGATAAAATATTAAAATTTTATAGCAAACACGTACGTTCTGAAATAGGCAGGAAGTACGTAGAAAACATAAAACCCTTGTCCAATATCGAGACGCTAAGAGAAGGACAGGCTTTGTACAGAGAATTTGAGCGCTACATTGACATAAAAGGGGATTTCCCCTGGGATGACCGCATAGTGCTGGTCAACGATTTTTTAAATGAAGGAAAATCCCGTGGAATACTCTTTGGCGAAGAGCTCTTGCCTTTCAGATATTTGCTCGGACTTACCGTAAGAATAAAGGAGCTTTCCTTTAACCTTGCAAGGGAAGGTTACGAAAGAGTAGCGCAGAGGGCACGGGAATTTGCCGATTTTGGCGAAGAGGTAGTTTCCTTGTCCGTCCTCGATGATGACGGAAGGCTGTACGACAGCGCCTCCAGCAAGCTAGCCGAGATAAGAGGCAACCTCGCAGCCGCCAAAAGGCAGGCCCGCGCGATCGGACAAAAGATTCTCTCAGACCAGTCCTTGACTTCTAAACTTCAAGATCAGGTTATCACCTTGCGCAACGATCGCTACGTCGTATTGGTCAAAAAAGAAAGCGCACCTTCCTTTCCAGGGGTATTTGTGGATTACTCCAGCTCTGGCAACTCTGTCTACATGGAACCCAACGCTTTGGTGGCGATAAACAATAAAATCGCCATGCTAAGGGAAGACGAAAGACAGGAAGAACGCAGGATATTGCAAAAACTGACAGAGATGCTTTTGGCCAGAGAAAAAGCCATACTTAGGGCTCAAGACTTAATTGGCCAATTTGATTTGCTGTGGGGAATTTACTACTTTTTGCAATCCCATGATTGGATTTTACCGGAGATAGAACAAAAAAGCGGTTTTTATCTGACCTGCGCACGCCATCCCCTTTTGGGACCGCAAGCCGTTCCCATAGACGTACACTGCGGAAGGAACTTCAGGGCACTGGTGATAACAGGTCCTAACACGGGAGGTAAAACCGTCGCGCTAAAGACCGTTGGCCTCTGCGTGTACCTGGCCTGGTGCGGGTTGCCGATTCCGGCCAAGGAAGGGTCGAGAATCGGTCAATTTTCGCACCTTGAAGCCGATATAGGAGACGAGCAGAGCATCGAACAGAATTTATCCACCTTTAGCGGCCATGTGAAGCGAATCATCGAGATGTTGGAAATAGCTGACGAAGCCTCCTTATTTTTAATTGACGAACTCGGAGCCGGAACAGACCCCGATGAAGGCGCAGCGCTTGGTATAGCCATACTGGAGACTTTTTTAAAGCACAACTCCCTTGTATTGGCGACAACTCATCATAATCCCATAAAACGTTACGCTCTAACTACGCCAAACGTAGAAACGGCAAGCGTAGACTTTGACCCTGAGACCCTTTTGCCCAAGTACAAACTGCTTTTAGGGGTTCCCGGAAGAAG
>JAAYTM010000145.1 GCA_012518015.1 Synergistaceae bacterium | reverse complement strand
TTGCCCGCTTCCATGGTAAGTTTGAGCATTTCGTGTACTTTCTCATCGCCGCTTAGCACTCCCGGGAAGTTCATCATCTCTCCAAGGCCTATTATTTCCTCCCACTTCATGGCGTTGGCGATGTCCTTGGGAGTGATTTCAGCTCCTGCGTCCTCAAATCCCGGTGCCGAGGGCACGCATGACGGCATAGTGGAAAATACCTTAAGTGGCAAGCCTTTGCCTTCATCTATCATAAGACGGACCCCTTTAACCCCCAGTACGTTTGCAATTTCATGGGGATCCATGAAAATAGCGGTGGTCCCGAAGGGCAGTACCGCACGAGAAAATTGGGTGACCGTCACCATGCTTGACTCTACATGCATGTGACCGTCCAGCAATCCGGGAGTTAAATAAAAACCTGTGGCATCTATGACTTGCGTTCCCGGGCCAATCGTATGATCGGCCTTGCCAACCAAGACTATACGACCTTTGTATATGGCGATGTCTGCGGGCATTATCTCTCTGGTGAAGACGTTTACGACGAGGCCGCCTTTTATCACAGTATCAGCTTTATGTTTGCCTTGAGCTGCAAGCGTCAAATCGCGAGTCATTTCGTAAAGGGCATTTCTTCCCAAGAACTTCGCCATCCTTCATCACTCCTTTTTTCGCTGCTTAGTTTAAAATAGTACTATTATTATATGTCAGAAAGCAGAGGCAAGGTGATGGGAAGTGAAATGGGAAGATGTTTTAGGAAGGGCCAGAGAGGCATTGAAGGGGATATGTAATCTGTGCCCCATTTGTGATATGAAAGCCTGTGCCAGTAGGGTGCCAGGCATCGGCGGAATCGGCACGGGTTCTAGCGCTAAAAATAACTATGAGGCGCTTCGTAGTCTAAGATTTAAGATGAAGACCCTTCATGACGTCACTGAACCCGATATAAACGTCGAACTTTTTGGGCAAAAGTTAGCCATGCCCGTGATAGGGGCAGCCGTCGCAGGAGCTGCGATCAACTTCAAAGACAGGATGAACGAGGTCGATTTGGCAAAAGCTCAGGTTTTTGGGGCCCTGGAGGCAGGTACTATCGCCATGATAGGAGACGGTCCTGGCGATCTTTACGATAAAACAATTGAGGCTCTAAAAGGAGCAGGTAAGGGCATAGCCATAATAAAACCCAGAAAATTAGACGAGATGATAAGGCGCATTAGGATGGCCGAAGAGGCCGGTGCGGTGGCCGTTGGCGTGGATGTCGATGCTGCCGGTTTGGTCAACATGAGGAGGTCCGGCGAATATGTGGGGCCTTTAAGTCTCGGTGCCTTAAGAAAGATATGTGAGAGCACAAAGCTTCCAGTTATAATTAAAGGTATCATGACAGAAGAAGAGGCTGTAATGGCCTCTGATGCGGGTGCGGGAGCCATTGTCGTATCAAATCATGGCGGCAGAGTATTGGATGACCTGCCCGGGACAATCTCAGTCCTTCCAGGCATAGCTTCAAAGGTAAAGGGTCGCTCCATCCTGTTGGCCGATGGTGGAGTAAGAAGCGGATCGGACGTTTTAAAGTTCATCGCTTGCGGGGCCGATGCCGTCTTAGTGGGTCGTCCCGTCGTGTGGGGGGCCTTTGGAGGCGGTAAAGAAGGAGTCAGGTTGCTTTATGAAAAATTGGCTGATGAATTACGCATAGCGATGATATTGACTTCTTGCCCAAGCATTAAAGAAGTCTCCATGAGCATATTGCAAAGTTAAGCAGGAGGTAGGTTAAATCATGATTAAAAAAAATGGTATCTCCTCTTTAATTTTATGGTCCCTAATGTTCATGATCGTCTCAATTTCTGTGGCTGCTTGTCCAAGGTCAGCAGAGGCCGTTGAAACGAGGGATTATGACGTAATCGTAGTGGGTGCGGGAACGGGAGGCATTGCAGCAGCAATTCAGGCCGGACGATTGGGAGCAAGGGTGGCCCTCTTTGAGGATACGAACGTTTTAGGGGGCCAAATGGTGGCATCGGCCGTGTCCACAATGGACGACATGTACGGCACCAGATGGGGGCTTTATGGAGAATTCTTGGATGGCATTTTGAAATATTATTCTTCCCTGGGGAAGTCGGTGGGAACTTGTTACTGGACTCCCATTACCGTTGCTTTCGAGCCCGATGTTGCCGACTACATCTTGGCAGAGATGATAAAAGACGTCCGCGAGGGAAGGACGACCGTTGACGGAAAGCCCGGTATTTTAGACGTTTATTTCAAGTCCAAAGTGCAGAGGGTTTTAAAATCAAGCGACGGAAAGACCGTGACTGGCATCATCGTCGATGTGAGGGGCAAGAAATTTCAATGTAATAGCAAGGTCTTGATTGATGCCACCGAATATGGGGATTTGCTTCCCTTGGCAGGTGCAAGTTATAGGGTTGGTCGCAATGTAGTAGGCTCCGATTCAAAGGACTTTGATGAGGATGCGAGAGTGCAGGACATAACGTGGGTAGCCGTGATAAAGCACTATCCGGGCGGTGTCCCCGACGATTTAAAGGTCAACACTCCCCCTCCGAATTACGAACAAATGAGGGAAACTTTTAAGTCCTACGTAGCTCGTGATGGTTTTACCTTTAAGGGATATCCGATTAAATTTCCTGTTGATTGCCCAACCCACAACGCATATCGCGGCTTGCCCGACAGCTTGGCTCCCGGGGATGCCGACGCAAGCAGCCCCTTTACATGGCTTTTGCTCACTAAGACCGAGATAAACTGGGCTAACGATTATCCTGGCAAGGGGGGTTATAAGGGAAAAAGCGGCTTGCCCGTGACCTACTTTGAGGATCCCAATTTCAGGAAGGAAACGGAAGCCAAGGCAATGCTAGTAACTATAGGGTTTATTTATTACCTGCAAAATGAGCTCGGTTGCGATTGGTCCGTGGCGTCCGACATTTTTGAGTCCGAGTCGACCTATGAAAAGGTAAAAGATTTTGTTCCCTTCGAGTACGCCTCAATTGCAAAGCACTTTCCTCCCCGACCCTACATTCGTGAGAGCAGGAGGCTCGTTGGCGTAAGCACATTGGCCTCCCATGAGCTTCGAGTGAATTCGGAAAGCTATATTAAAAATGAAGGAAGGGAAATTCCCAACTCTGTCGCCGTCGGCCGTTATGTTTTGGACCTTCATGGTGCGGACGAAACACCTCAGCTGGAAGAAGAGTTTGGTGAGACTAAGGAATCCATAGCTAAAAACAAGCCCGTTGGGCCCTTTCAAATACCCTTTGAAATCTTTATACCCAAGGATCTGGACGGTTTTTTGGCGGCGGAAAAAAATTTATCGATGACTCGATTGGCTTCGGGAGCGCTTAGACTTCAACCCATAACCATGCTTACAGGGCAAGCTGCAGGGGCAATAGCAGCCGTGGCTGTCAAGGAAGAGGT
>JAAYTM010000024.1 GCA_012518015.1 Synergistaceae bacterium | reverse complement strand
AACGATACCTGTTCAAGTCAAACTCGGTTTCGCCGTTATGGGCATAACCTGATTGACTGTCGCTGTTGGCGTATGCACCATCGCTTTCATCGGCCCAACGGGCGTCGAAACGCAGCTCACCCCAGAACTTCCATCCGCCGATGCCTTCTTCCAGGACGGCTACCCGTTCGTCAAGGGCGTCAACTCGGACACCGAGAGCATCCAGCTCGTCTTTGAACTCGACGACTAGTTTTTTGAGCATCTCGACGTCTTCCTTGCTGGCCTTCTCCATGTCGACGGTGGCCAATGCCCTTGCTACGAGCATGGACATCTCATACCTCGTCATGGGCTGGTTGCCCCTGTACGTGCCATCAGGGTAACCCTGAATTATGCCTTTTGCGGCCAAATGCGATACTGCGTCGTAAGCCCAGTGGTTCATTGGAACGTCGACGAAGGGATTTGCCGCAAAGGCAGGAGCTGCAAATGCCACAAGGGCAAAGACAGCTACCAATGCTAGTAACTTCTTCATGTTCATTCAACCCCCTTGGTGAATGTCTATATTTTGCGGACCAAAGGACACCTCTTTGCGCTTCCTCGGGGGATTTTGAAGAAGTTTCCTCGTTTCCTTCTCTTTTTCCCTCGAAAAATTGCGCCTTTTGCGTGCCTTCGTTTCCGCCTTCCTCACCCGCTCTCCCTTTTTGGCCGGGGGTCTTCGCACCTCCTTTCATTGCCATCGGGGATCGACGCAGGTGTTAGAAGCTGTACCAAGGTTACATTGTCAAGGTGCTTTTCTTGCGGTCAAAGACTGACCTTAGAAGTTAAATGCAAGCAAGAACAAGATCTTTGCCCACATTTCACTATATATGCTAATGATTGCAGCACATGAAGACAATAGGTCTAAAGTCCCAATTTATTACATATCATGTTTTAATTAACCCCTGCTTCAAAGAGATGAGCTCAAAATCTCGCGATACACGGATGTTACTCCCTCAACCATGGATTCCTTTGTGAAGTTTTGTGCCCTTTCGTATGCAAGCCTTTGATATCGCAAACGCAAATCGCCGTCGTCAAGCAAATTTTGGAGTGAATGTGCCAAAGCTTCGACGTCTCCAATTGGAACAAGGATGCCTGCTCCTGCCACGGCTTCTGTAAAGGCCGGATTCGCATAGGCAACTATTGGCACTCGCGAAGCCATTGCCTCAAGCACAGAGAGACCAAATCCCTCCGTATATGAAGGAAAACACGCAATATCAATTGATTTCCAAAAAGAAAAAACATCTTTCGGATCGATAAAACCCAAAAACCTTACTTTGTCAACGAGATCCATTTCCTTGGCCAGGTTTTGCAAAAAGGTCATCATTTTGCCGTCTCCACCAAATATCAATTCGACATCTTCGTCTTTCCCCAGTTTTGCAAAGGCTTTGATTAAGTCCTCGTGACCCTTTCCTTCGCTCATTCTGGCCAAGTACCCAATCCTGATTTTGCGGGAGGAAGGCAAAAGAGGCAAACAACCCGCTGCCTCGCTCATATCTATGCCGATATGGACGCACCAGGTTCGCATCCAGGGCATACTTGCCTTCACGTTTCTTTCGACAGTCTTTGATACACAAATTCCTTGGGAATACGCCTTATAGTGTTTTGGATTAGCTGCGAAAATATGAAAATGGCACACTACCTTGCGCCTGTATCGTTTTGGCAGAAAAGCTAAAGCAGCCGCACAAAGCACAGCCGCATGGGACAAGTGAAGATGAACCACGTCGTACTTTCTTAAAGCGCGATGAAAATGCGCCATCGTAATGATATCGGCGTCATTTAAAAGGGGTAGCTCTTTTATTTCCACCTCTTCCTTTAAATTTTCTCGAAATATCGATGCGCATCCGCCCTTCCTCGATGTCCATATGCTGACGGAACAGCCCTTCTCCTGAAGTCCTGAGGCTATCATGGCAACTACCCTCTCGGCTCCTCCCCAGGCTCTCCCGTCAATGGCGTGCAACACCTTGATCACCAATTACAATCCTCCTTCAAGAACTTTAAAAGGCATCTCGAGCGTCGTCATTAACGCTCAGTTTAAGTAAAGATCCGAATACATTTTCCGGGTGTATGCCCGAAAGACAGTCTTTATCACAATCCCAGTTTTGGCAGCCAACGCATTCGCGATCGGCTATGATCTTTGCGTCCAACTCACTTAAACCCACCTGCTCGGGAAGCGTCGGACCGAAAAGCCCTATAGCAGGCTTTTTTAAGGCAAGGGCCAAATGCATCGGCCCCGTATCGCCCCCGATTACTGCGTCACAGCCATCTATGATGGCGGCCATCTCGTCCAGCCCGAGACGACCTACGAGGTCAAAGGTATTTTTTTCTGCTTCTTTGAGTAATGAACCCCTTATCGCACTTGCCATGTCCTCTTCTTCCCTTCCGTGGCCGAGCAGAATGGCGCTTCCACCCGATGAAGCGATCATATTTATGAGGTCAGCCCAATGGCAAAGGGGCCATCTTTTGATCTCCTTGCTTGCTCCTATAACACAAGCTACCCTGGGCAAGGGCGCATTCTTTAAGAGATCGTCCCTAAAGACCACAAGTTTGCTTGAGATCACGTAATAAAGGCGATGCTCGTCCACCTTTACGGGGCGTCCCAGCATTTGAGAGATGTCTTCCCGTGGCAAATTATAAACGAAAGATGCCCAATCGTGTCTTCCCGCTCTATTTTTTATTCCGGAAAATAAGGCGATAATGGCCGACCTGTCGGTGCCCTGAAAAGAAAGAAGATGAGTAAAACCGGAAGCCCTAACCCTTAAAATGACGTCTATAAAACCTTTAAGGCCACGGCTTCTATCCCACACCAATACATCATCTACGTAAGGCTGATCTTTTACCAACTCCTCGTAAGGATGCACCAAAAGCCACGTTAGCGGAATATTGGGCAAGGTTTCCTTTATCGTCGCAGCAAGCGGGATACCCCTAACCACGTCACCCAAAGCACTATAGCGTATAAAAAGCAGTTTTTCTCCTTTTTTGCCTTGCGGCGGACAGTAATGTTTCAACTGTCACGCTCCTTTCATTGCCTTTCTTGAAAGTAACATATTTCTTGCTGATGTTTCTTAAGATTTTTCTCGCGCTGTTTGACATATCTTCTGTAAAAGATTTTAGGGAAATGCAAAGCCAGAAATGCCTTAAAAGGGACTTCGGGTTTGTCGAAAAAGGTCGGATATGAATACCTTAACATTTCCCTTATCTTGGGATTTTGCAATGCCTTCCAGTATGTATCATCGTTACCCTGCAATATAAAATTGGATAGCATCTTTAACGCCTGACGTGAAGTATAATATCTTTCCAATAACGTTATTAACTCTTCGTCATAGCCTTTTTCCCGAATATACTTCATCATCTTTAACGAGAGACCTACGCTAAAACAATATTCAAGCTTATCGTGCCATTTTTGCCTCGTCGTTTGACGCGAATGCCTGTAGTAACAGTAAAGCAGCTCGGGAACGGACGAAACCCTCTCTGATTCTAAAAAGGCCTTATAAACAAATTCCGCGTCTCCAAAAACCTTTACAAAGGGAGGAAAACGCAACTGCAATCTATCTATTAACTCTTTGCTGAACAAGGTTGCCCATATCATGACCAAAATTTCGTCTTTAATATTTTTTTTGAAACAATCTATACCGTTTATAACGCCAGTGATGTAGTCAAATCGCTCGTCATACCGTGATATTACGCTCCTGTCGTTCGCATCTATTTCATAAAAACCGCAAAAAACCATGTCGAGGTTTTCCTTGTCAGCCTTGTTAACCAATTTTTCAAGATATGTTGGTTTCAGGGCATCGTCATGATCTACCAGGCAAACATACCTGCCTTTCGCTAACTTCAATCCCTCATTACGTGCACAACTTTCCCCTAGATTGCGCGACAGTTTTAGGGCTCTATAATTAATTTTATTTTCTTCCATAAATTTTTTCGCCACTTCAAATGTATTGTCAGTCGAACAGTCGTCTACAAGGACGACTTCAAAATTACGATAGGTTTGTTTCGCAAGGGAATCAAGCAATCTTCCTATGTGCTGTTCAGAATTATATGCGGGTATAATTACGCTTACCTTTGAAGTTTCACTCATCCATTTTTGCCTCCTTGACAACCATGCCCATGAGAAGCCCAACGCTTCCCCAGATAAAAGGAATTATTTCCTCGTTATAGGGGGCAACATCCACCAAACCATGAAAGACGTACACAAATAAAATAGAAAAGACGGCCCAAGTCATAATTTCTCTTGAAACGGTTTTTAGCGACCGTACCACCAACCTAAAGAGAGAAAGAAAAATCCCCAGATAGGCAAAGCCTGCTATGAACCCATGCGCGACAACGTTCTGAAAAAAAATATTGTGGGAGTGAGAAAAAACCTCTGGGGACGTTAACCCCATTTCCGCCAAAATTTCTCTACAAAGGGAGCTAAAATTTCTGGACCCAACTCCCAAAAGCGGATGTTGACCAAAAATCCTCAAAGTTACGGTCCATACATATTCGCGATGATTCAGCAAACCCATCCAAAAACTTTGTGATGTTAAATCTATGTTTTGAAGTTTCGTCAGTATATGAGAATTTAAGATAATGAAAACAGCCGTTCCCAACATCAAAAAAAATAAAATACTCATCGAATGTTTTCTGCCCGAAAGCAAAAGAACCAAGACTGCGCCAGCTATATAAAGATGGGGTACGATATCTGAGATAGAGTACTTATAAACGCTAAACAACGCCCATAGCGCTAAAATGCAAGAAAACCACGATAAAATTTTCTTATATTCAAAGCGTTCAATTATAAAAACCACATTGACAAGAGCTACCATTACAAGGCCACTGAAGAAAACGTGCGGGTGCGCAAACACACCGTGGTGATATCTATATATTTCATGGTAATAAATTTCAGCAATCGCTAACAATAAAAAAAGCCAAAGGGCAAGCCATCGGTGAGCATGCTCAAACACTTCATCTGAGTCATAAGATTTTGCAACCAAATAACCTAAAAGCATATAAATTCCAAGAGCAAGATTATATAAAGGCCCTTCTACATGGGTTAATCTGCCTCCAACCATTAGATCAGAAATGCACACCATTACGATAAACAAGAGGTAATAAATCCAAACCCAATAACAACGGTTGTCCGTAAAAAGGTCTTTAAATATGTCGGGAGTTTTTATCGCGGTCCTGACGAGCCAGAAAAGCAGTAAAAGCACTGGCAAAATTACGTAACCCACTCCAAATAAAGTAATTCCCTGACTTATAAAAAACACATGCATCGGCCATTTGTTTTTTACGTGGCTCATGTTCATAGAAAAACCTCCCGTGCTAAACCATATTCATCGCATCAAAAATTCTGTTATTTCAATGCGTCTTTGTAAACCTCTATGGTATTTTCGGCCATTCTCTCTTTCGTAAATTGTTCGCTTCGCTTCAAGCTCATATCGCTCAATTTTGCCCTTAACTTTTCGTCTTCAATTACTTTTTTAAGGGACGCGGCCAAGCCGTCGACGTCTCCCACAGGAACTAAAATCGCTGCATCACCGGCCACCTCGGAAAGAGCTGCTTCAGCATATCCGACAACAGGAAGACCACAAGCCATCGCTTCTACCATGGACAAACAAAAGCCCTCGGCATTTGAAGGAATACAAGCGATGTCCAAAGATCTCAAAAAAGGGAATATTTTGTCCGGAGGGATAAAGCCGGTAAATTTCACCTTCTCTGAGATGCCAAGCTCACCTCCAAGCTTTTTCATGTGGGGCAATAAGGGCCCGTCACCGCCCAGCATCAGTTCCACGGGATGTTTGTTACAAACTTTAACAAAAGCCTTAAGCAAGTCGGCGTGACCTTTTTGAGCTTTAAAAGTTGCAAGGAGTCCAATTCGTAAAACGTGATCGTCTTTGGGAATCAATGGAGGAGAAGTTTGCGCATCCTTCATGTCAATTCCGTTATATACTACCCAGGTCCGCTTTACCCACGGCATGGTCTTTTTAACATAATCTTCGACTGCCTTTGACACACAGATTATCTGCTTTTGGCCTTTATAATGCTTCGGCTTGTGGTAAAGGTGCATGTGACAAAAAAGCTTCTTTCCAAGGCTTTCGGGCAAGAAGCGCGCTGCATAGCCGCTGAGCAGCGCTGCACGGCCCAAATGTACGTGAACTATATCATGAGTTTTAAGCGCTTTTGCAAAAAGCATGGGAGTAAAGGGTTCATAATCGTTTAAAAAGGGAACAACCCTTACCTTTACTTCAGATGCCAGTTCTTGGCATAAAACAGAATTTTTCCTCACCCAAACTTCTACGTCGTGTCCCGCCTTTGTCAGCCCGTTTGCGAGCATCACCACGACTTTTTCCGCCCCGCCCCAACCACCGGCGTCGATGGCTTGAACAATCTTTAAAGGTTTATCGAAAGCTTTTCCTGATTCTCCCATCGTCATTCCTCCTCATTTGCGAGCAACGAAGTTGCTGCTTCGCACAAAATCTGTGGGGTAATTCCCTCTGCGCACCAACGCTGTTTGTTGCATGCCTTCATGTCCCTTCCCGGGCAGGGAGAGCACTCAATTTCGGGATAAATGCTCCAAACCCGGTCGCCCAAGGGCATAAATTTATTGACGCGCGAAAGCAAGCTGATCACCAATGTTTTTGTGCCCAAAGCCGCAGACAGATGTGCCCCTCCTGAATCGCCCGATATCGTCAGCGCGGACCTTTTAAGCAGAGCCATGCAAAGGTACATTTCATCGTCAATGGAAAGCCCCGAAAAAAGGTAGGGAACGTAAGCGCCACTACCCATCGAAGAGGCCATGTTTTTTAAGCTTTCAAATTGGCTTGATCCGCCAAACAATAGCACTTTAAATCCTTTTTCGAGCAGCATGCGACCTAAGGCAGTGTAACCATCTTCTCCCCAATTTTTTATCGGCTTCGAGCTGTAGGGAAACATCGAGATTGCCTCGCCAAAATGGTAATTTTCCCATAAATCATGGGCAATTACCTTAATTTTTTCAGGTATGCAAATGCGATGCAGCGGTTTGGGAGGTTTTATGCCAAGCCTTCTTGCCATGACCAAAGTCTGAAATGTATCGTGTACCTCGTGCCTGTTTGGTTCTTTGAACTTCCAATCGCTAAAGATGCACTTGCTTGAGTAGCCGATGCGATGCTTATATTTAAAACACAAAGAAAAAAGCAGAGAGGGAACGAACTGTCGCTGCGTATCAACAAATAGATCCACCTTGCCTATTCGCCTCCCTTCCCGCCACCATTTAACGTACTCTGGGAAGGCAGAGGGCCTGTGTTTTCCAACGACCGTATAAAGCACATCATCTATGAGGCCGCTGTCCTTTAATAAGCACTTGATCGGGTTAGAAAACCCGCCAATCCGGGTAATATGGCTTTCAGGCCATGCCGATCGAAGCGCATTGAAGAAGGGGTTTATCATCACGATATCGCCCATTCCTCCACCGCCCACGTACACTAAAATCCTTTTTACATCCAAGGTTTTATATATGGGGTCTTCATACCAAGGACTGTAAAGCTCTTCGGGATAATCGTTCGGCAGAGCTCGGTTTAAAGTAACCATAAAATCGTGGCCTGAAACGGATGTAGGCCATTGTTTT
>JAAYTM010000187.1 GCA_012518015.1 Synergistaceae bacterium | reverse complement strand
TGCGATGTATCTACTCCAAAGGAACGCAAAGTCATGACCGCAGCTTGCCCAATTGGATTGTTTGGCAGTGCCGTGACAAAGCTAACGCTTTCCCCGTAATTAGCCAAGGAAACGGCCACATTTGCTTCTGCTCCCCCAAAAGTGGCTTCTAAAACTGGACTTTGCAATAACACTTCGTGATCGGGAGGCGATAGACGAAGCATTATCTCACCGAAGGTAATTATGTTCTTTGTCATCTTTATCTCTCCTTACATTAGCGCTCTAAACTCGCAGCTTTTGCGACCAATTCTTTTGCTCTCTTTGTAACGGCTTCAAAGTCGCCTTTTTCTGTAGCAGGTTTGGTAAGAAAGCTACCTATGCCCACCGCCACTGCTCCTGCCCTGAACCATTCGTCCATATTCTCTAAGGTAACTCCACCAGTTGGTATCATTTTGAAATGTGGGAAAGGTCCTTTTAGGGCTTTTATAAAGTGTGGGCCTAGAACTTCACCAGGAAAGACCTTCAGCAATTGCGCACCAAGTTGCGTAGCCATAAAGGCCTCTGTTGCTGTGCCTATGCCCGGCATAGCAAGAACGTTATATCTGTGACAGGCTTCAATGACGTTTGGTGCCAAGCATGGCGAGACAACAAATTTAGCACCAGCCTTAATACAAGCTACAGCAGTTTCCGAATCGCAGACAGTCCCAGCTCCTATTAAAACATCTTGATCCGCCATGTTCTCTTGGAGGATTTCTATGGTATGTATTGCTTTGGGCACAGTCATGGTGACTTCAATGATCTTTATTCCCCCGTCGCGTATAGAGTTACACAATTTTAACCCTTCATCTGCACTTTTAGCTCTTACAACGGCTATTAGTTTTGCTGAAAAAATATATTTAACAACTTCGAGCAACTTTCTTATTCCTCCCCTCGTTTGGCGATATTTATTTCGTTTACGGTATTAATAGAGCCTTTCGTTAGAAGGTTGTGTAAATAAAGGGCAATTTTTTCTATCATTGCTGGCACTTTTAATAAAGCTTCGGCTTCGAGTTTTGGATGGGAGAGGGCTTTTTCTACAATGGTTCGGCATTGATCTAGGCTTGGAGCGGCATCAGGGATATCCCAAATGTTTTTCATATACTCAAGTATCTCGCGATCATCCCTGATGGGATATTCTTCTCCATTATCGCGCATGCCAAAGAAAGCTTTTCCGTCAGTTCTTGTGATTTTGTAAAATCTAAGATATCCGGCAATGGATAAAAGCAAGCGATTGGGCAGCTTCTCGCTCATGGAATAGAAATCAACAAGACTTGGTATCACACGAACGGCGAGCTTGCTTGTAGAATTCAACGTAATGTCCAACAATGCATGTTTGATGTAAGGATTTTTAAACCTTTCAAGCACTTCTTGTGCAAAGGCTAATATCTCAGAGTCATCACCGGGTATTGTGGGCACCACTTCGTCGAAAAGAAGGTCTGTTAAGTATTTGCCTATAATGGGGTGTTCGACCATTTCTTTGACGTAGTTTAATCCTGCCACGTATGCCAAAGTTACAGTAGATGTGTGTCCTCCATTTAAGATACGAACCTTTCGTGTTCTGTATGGCGTAATGTCATCGGTGAAGATTACGTTGAGGCCTGCCTCGTTTAACGGGAAAATGTCTTTTACAAAGCTTGGTCCCTCTATGACCCATAAATGAAATAGCTCAGATACGACGAGGTTGTTGTCTTCGTATCCCAATCTCTTCGTTAGGTCTCCGATCTCATCCCTTGGATGTCCTGTGACAATCCTGTCAACTAAGGAGCAACAAAACGTACAATCTTTGTCTACCCAGTCGATAAAATCTTTCTCCAAACCAAAATTGTTGCATAGCTTTAATACACATTCCTTCAGTATGTCCCCATTGCGATCTATAAGCTCGCATGGGATAAACACCAACTTAGCCTTATCTTTGCCAAGGGCCTTAAAACGTTCGTAAAGAAGTCTGGTGACTTTGGCAGGGAAAGAGCGAGGCGGATTACTATCGAAGCGATCGTCAGGTGATATGGCAATTCCTGCTTCGGTTGTATTCGAGACGACGATTTTGATGGCGGGGTCTTTTGCTGCATCAAGAACCTTATCCCATTCGCCATAAGCCTTAAGGGCTTTATCAATGCTTCCTACGATCCTGATCTCCTCTTTTGGCTGACCTTTATACATTCCGCGTGCTATGTGAGTAAAAAGGCCATCAGAGGCATTAATTGCATCTGCTCTGCCCTCCGGAATCGGTTGAATTATTGTAACGCGACCTCCAAATACATTTTCGTTATTCGCTATTTGGATGAGTGAATCAACAAAGGCCCTCAAGAAATTTCCTTCACCGAATTGTAAAACCTTTACTGGTAAATCGAGTGTTTTTTCTTTAGGAAAAGTTATTTCTTTAGATAATATGTTTTTTAATGAATTACGCGTAAGTCTTTGCATTTTTAATCCTCCTAAAATGACTATTATCCCATTAGTAAGTTAGGAATAAACAAAGTTATAATGGGAATAAAAGTGACCAATAATAGAACGACAATCATTGCCAAATAAAAAGGAAGCATTGCCACAGTAGCTTTCTCTATGGAGATTTTTCCGATAGCACAACCAACAAATAAGGCTGAGCCTACTGGTGGAGTACAAAGCCCTATTCCTAAATTGAGCATCATCATAATCCCGAATTGCACGGGATCCATGCCTAAATTATTAACAACTATGGGATATAAAATAGGTGTTGTTATCAAGATAAGCGGAGCCATATCCATAATGCATCCCAATAAAATCAATAGCCCATTGATAAGCAATAACAACAGGATTGGATTTGTTGTAATATTTAAAAGAGAGGTGGTAACGAGAGCAGGAATTCTGAGGTATGCCAATAGCCATCCAAAAGCTTTTGCAGCAGCAATTAAACTCATGACCATTGCAAGAGTCCTTAAGGATGAGTAGAGTATCTTGTTCATTCGAGATAAGGGTATTTCCCTATAGACGAAAAAGGTAATTATAAAGGCATATACACAGGCTATAGCAGCCGATTCAGTAGCTGTGAAGATGCCTGAGATGACACCGCCAAGTATGATCACTGCAGTGAATATTCCAAATAAGGCGTCCTTGGTTATGAAAAGCGCTTCTTTGAAGGAGTATGACCTTTCCGTAGGATAATTGCGTTTAACAGCCATTATATAGCTCACAATCATCAATGCTATCCCTAGTGTTATCCCAGGGATGAAGCCTCCCAGAAATAAACGACCCACAGAAACCCCACCTGCGGCGAGAGAATATATGATCATATTGTGACTTGGTGGAATAATAATGCCTTGACATGCGCTTGTAACTGTGACTGCAACAGAATAGTCGGTGTCGTATCCCTGCTTTTTCATCATAGGTATGAGAATGGCACCTATGGAAGAAACATCGGCTACAGCGGACCCTGAGATTCCACCAAAGAACGTGCTGGCTAGTACATTAACGAGAGCCAATCCTCCTCGAAATCGTCCAACAATAACGTTAGCAAACTCGATTAAGCGCTGAGAAATCCCTCCCTCTCCCATAATCTCGCCTGCAATAATAAAAAAGGGTATTGCCATAAGCGAAAAAGAATTAACACCCTGCACCATTTGTTGAATGATTACCATGAGGGGTATTTTCAGGTACATGGCAGTAAAGATTGATGATGCTGCCAGTGCAAATGTTATTGGAATTCTTAGTATCAGCATAATCGCAAAAGAGCCGAGCAAAATCCATGTCGCTATTGTTGTACCAAGCATTAGTCATGACCTCCCAATGACTTGCTAAAGCTCAAAATCTCGATTAAACAATTAAGAATGATCAATATCCCCGATAGAATAAGGGGAAAATAAATGACAGATGCTGGTAAATTAGAAGCAGGAAGGATAGATCGAGAAGTTACATTTACCAGTTTTATTCCGTAATAAACCATAATATATCCAACAAATAAAATTATAATGTCCGATATTTTCTTAAGTAAGGGATCGAGCTTTTGAGCAATTTTTGAAGGTAATAGGTTCATATTTATATGTAGTTTAGCTTTAACACCATGTGCTAGAGCGATAAAAGTAAACCAGACAACCAAAACTAACGATATTTCTTCTGCCCAACGGATTCCGGAGTTAAGGACGTATCGCATAAAAACATTTAAGGATATTATTATAACCATTATAAGTAGTAAGGCTTTTGCAAGTATTATTAAGACATTATCAACAAAAGCAAACATTTTACCAATTTTATCCATTTGTTAATATTAGCCTCCAAACTTACGATCTCTTGTAAATAAACAAAGTCTTTAAAAATATCATGTCTTTGCGATGTATTAATTAACTAGAAATAATTGATATAATGTTTTTATTGGCAAATAAGTAGAATATATTAAAGCGTTCAAGTTTTTGTGCGATGATTGATTTCTGAGGAAACCTCCCTATTTAGAATAGCGAATAAGAGGTTTCCTCAGAGTTTGCATTTATTTGACTAAATAGCGTCGTTAATGCTTACTTGACATTTCTAATTTGATTTACTATTTCTTTTAATTCCGGGCTAAGTTCATCATACATTGGCTGAACTGCCTTTTGAAATTCTTCAAGTGTCTCAGAGGTTAATTCAGTATAAATGCTACCAGCCTGTCTTGTCTTCTCTTCTGATGATTTTTCAAATTCTTTCCAAAGCTTAATTTGGTAAGGCATAGCATCTTTGGCAGCTTGTCGTATAATTTCTTGGTCTTCTTTTGACAATTTATCCCAAGACAACTTGCTTGCGATTATTATTTCTGGGATTCGGCTGTGGCCATCAAGGGTGATGTATTTTGCTACTTCGTAATGGCTAGTAGAATAATAGCTTGGTAAGTTGTTTTCAGCACCATCTATTACACCTGTCTGTAATGCACTGTAGACTTCACCAAAAGGCATTGGTGTTGGAACAGCGCCAAGACATGATACTAGGTTTGTCATTAATTTGCTTTCTTGGACGCGAATCTTCAGGCCCTTTAAATCCGACACTGTCTTAATTTCCCTTCTTGAATTGTAAAAGTGCCTGGCACCTCCGTCAAACCATCCCAAACCGACAAAGTTAAATTCCTCCAAAGAATTTAAGAAGCTCTCCCCGATGGGTCCATTAATTACTTTCCACATATGTTCGTCATCTCTGTATAGATAAGGCATCTGAAGTGCTATTAAATTTGGGACAAACGCGGAAAGAGGGGATATACTTGTACGGTTAAAGTCGATAGCTCCAAACTGAACTGCTTCTAAGGCGGCTTTTTCTTCTCCGAGTTGCGCGCTCGGATAAACTTCGATCTTTATTCTTCCACCAGTCCTTTCCTCAACTAGACGCGCAAATTCGTAGTCGCCTTTTGTTGTAGGATAATCAGGGGCGTGAGTTTCTGCAAGACGCAATACAATTTGTTTTTGGGCTAGCGCAGGAGTGCTAAAAGAGAATATAAAACTTACTAGAGCCAGTACAGCACAAAAAACAACACACTTCTTCATTGTAATCCCTCCCATTACTATTTTTAACTATATTTCTTAAATTACATTCTTAATAAAATATCATACTATCGCATTATACGCTTCATGAAGCTGAAAGTAATTTTTTGCGTTAAAATAACATATATCTTGGATTATCCCACCAATAAGCTGATAATCATTTGGCAATTCTCCATTGCTCATATCTCTTCCTAAAATATTGCATAGTATTCGCCTAAAATACTCGTGTCTAGGATAAGATAGAAAACTTCGAGAATCGGTAAGCATGCCAACAAAAGTTGATAAAACACCAATGGATGATAGGGCTTCTATTTGTTTAGTCATTCCGTCTTTATGGTCGTTAAACCACCATGCCGATCCCATCTGTATTTTGCCAGGCGTAATGCCATCCTGGAAACAGCCAATGATAGAAGCAATAAGATCGTTATCTCTAGGATTAAGACAATAAATTATCGTTTTGCCAAGATGGCCAGACCTGTCTAATTTGTCCAATAACTGAATTAAAGGTCTCCCCTGTTCAAAGTCCCCGATGGAGTCGTATCCACTGTCTGGGCCAAGAAGGGCCATCATTCTTGAATTGTTATTTCGCATAGCTCCGAGGTGAAGTTGTTGCACCCATCCCTGTTTGTGGTCCATTAAAAGAAGTTCATAAAGCACAGCTGAGCGGAATTTCAAAAGATCCTCTCCTTCTAAGGGATGTCCGGATCTTGCTTTAACGAAAGCCCTGTTAACATCTTCGATAGTCCAATCCGCGGAGTAAGCAGTTTCTATGCCATAATCAGACATACGACAGCCATTTCTATGGAAAAATTGATGCCTTTTCCACAAAGATTCTATGAAATCTTCAAAGGAATTGATTGAGAGCCCTGTTAAACTTTCTAAAGAATTCACCAAATTATTGAATTCTTTTGGAAGATGTGCATCCAAGAATTTGTCAGGTCTAAAACATGGAAGCACTATCGTCTTGCATTGAGTATCGCGGATGGTTTTGTGATGTTCCAGGTTTTCTGCAGGGTAATTAGTAGTACATAAGGCTTCAACCTTAAATTTCTCTAGGATGGACCGTACTGAAAAATCTCTTTGACGCAATAGCTCATTGCACCTATTGTAAATGTTACTTGCTGTGTCAGGGTTTAACAGCTGATCAATTCCAAATATACGCTTCAATTCTAGATGAGTCCAATGGTAAAGGGGGTTACGAATAAGCCTGGGCACGACAGTTGCCCAGGCTTGAAATTTTTCTTCATCAGAAGCATCTCCGGTTATGTACTTTTCATGAATGCCACACGTTCTCATTGCGCGCCATTTGTAATGATCTCCGCCTAGCCAAATATCAGTGATATTTTCAAATATTCGATCGATAGCTATATCACACGCTGGCAAATGACAATGATAGTCAATAATAGGCATGGGCTCGGCATACTCGAAGTAAAGTTTTTGCGCCGCTTTACTCTCCAACAAGAAATCATTGTTGATGAAAGTTTTATTCGCCATATTATCAAGCTCCTACCTTCTTAACTTGTAATTTGTGAATAAATGCATTCCACCCCTCGAAAATAAATTCTACATTATGGTCATTAGTTTTGTCAAATTGAATTATTTGATTGACAATTCTTAAATGATGTTATATAAACGAGCATGTGTGCGAAGGTGTAATGTGAAGGTGTAAACAAGAGATTTTGGTTTACTTTACAAGCCGAGTTGTTTTTGTTTCTGTAGATAAAAATAAGTAAGGAGTGAAAGTAAGATGAGGAGTCGTTGGAGTAAAGTCTTATTGGCCGTAGTGGCAGTAATAATTGGAATCATGGTTATTAGTGGTAGTGCATTAGCATCAGAAAAACCAGTAGTTATTCATGTTGGTTATGAAAACCATCCAGGTGAGCCCTTCGATCTGGGCGTTAGAGAATGGGCTAGACTTCTAGAAGAAAGAAGTGGCGGTACCATGAAATTGGAAGTCTTCCCTTCAAGTCAATTGGGGTCAAAAAATGATCTCATGGATCAGATGTTAGCAGGATTACCGGTTGTTACGCTTGCTGATGGAGCTTTTTATGCAGACAGGGGAGTTCCTGATTTTGGAATTGTTTTTGGACCTTTTCTATTTGATTCTTGGGACGACGTGTGGAAGTTAACTAAAAGTGATTGGTATCGTAGTCAATGTGCTATGTTAGAGGAACAAGGGCTAAAAATAATTGCCTCTAACTGGATATATGGTGATCGTCATTTGTTAACCAAAAAAGCTGTTCGTTCTGTTTCTGATCTAAAGGGAATGAAGATTCGTGTACCTAATAATATTATTCAGGTGAAAGGTTTTGAGGTGTTAGGCGCGACGCCGACACCAATGCCGTTGGGAGAAGTGTATACTGCCCTGCAACAAGGGGTAATCGATGGAGTTGAGAATCCCTTACCGGTCCTCTATGGTGGAAAATTTCATGAAGTAGCGAAAAACCTTTCGTTAACGGCTCATGTGAGAAATTTTACGACATTAGTAACTGGAACTATATTGTTCGACTCATTAACTGCCGAACAAAAAAAGTTGTTAGTTGAAACTTGCGAAGAGGCGGGAGTTTATAACAACAAACTGCAGGAAGAGGCAGTAGAGGAAACTTTAAAGAAATTCGCTGCAGAGGGTGTTGAAATAATTCACGTGGATCGTTCAGAGTTTGCGGAAGCTGCGCGAGCTTTCTATTCATTGCCAGAATTTACCAATAAGTGGTCCAAGGGGTTATACGAAACAGTTAAGGAAGCAATGAAGAAATAGCGAAATGCTAGGCTTGTTGAATTAGATATATTACACATAGCAACATATCGTTGTAGTTGTGCAGTGTGCTGATGCCGAGTAATAAGCTTGCCGAAAAGCCCCTGGGGCATAAATAGAGGGTAATGTTTCATTCGGTTATATTATAAGAATAGTAAATAGTTACTTACATCTTCTCAAAACGGGTTATTGTCTTAGCGGTGCGATATCATAGTTGGCTCCTAGGCTACTTTTCGGCAAGCTTATACTGTAAATTAAACTCAATGGAATAAGTGAAGGTTCTCGATTAAATAAGCAGTAGCGGTTGATTTTGGGGAAATTTAAATGTTTAGCGTTTATTAGAGGGAGCTAATAATGAGTGGTATTTTTAACGTCATGTTAAATCTTGATCTTATATTGGCGGGCTGCACATTTATTGTATTAGTATCAACAACCTTTATGGGCGTTATAATGAGATATATAGTGAACAAACCTTTTATTTGGTTAGAAGAAGTGCAGTTGGCCTCCTTTGTGTTAATCGTTTTTCTCAGCAGTGGGGCAGCCTTTCGGGCAGGCAGTCATGTTGCTATTGAGTTTATTGTAGATAGATTCTCTCGTTCGATTAGAATATTGGCAGAAATATTAATCTCTATTATTGTGATAGGGGTTTTATGTTATTTTACAAAAGAAGGACTACGTCTAGCTGTTCAGATGGCGCGTACTAACCGGGTAACAAATATCTTAAACATTCCTTATTCGATTATTTATGGTGTTTTCCCAATGGGTTGTGTATTAATGTTGGTTAATTATTGTGCTGTCCTTGCCTTAGATGTTATAACACTGCATCGCAGTGTCAAAAATGATGTTGAAAAAGAAAGCGAAGGACATAAATGTGAATACGTGTATAAACAATAAGGTATTGCTAGCGTATTTTTGTCTTACGCGTTAGAGCAACATGTCGATGTAAGGGACAGCGATTTTAATATCGGATACAACAGACAAGTTTGTATGTATATGTTCGTTGCTCTTTTTGGCGTGGTTGCATGATCCTTTAATAGTGCTTTTCTTTTGTTTGGCAAATTTCAATATAAATAGGCTATGAATTGACAAGGTTGTAATAAATGTTGTTGAGACGGAGCATTAATATTAACGAGATAAATTATTCTTAAGGGGTAGGTTATAAGAATGGAAATTAATGATGTGGTTATGTGGTCTGCTGGTGTAATGTTGCTTTTATTATTTTTAAAAGTTCCAGTTTTTATATCGTTGCTCGCCGGGTCGTTGTTATATTTCGTTAATATGCCAGGCATTCCTCAGCAAATCATTGTACAACGAGTTATTTCCGGAATTGAAAGTATTCCTTTGTTAGCCATACCTTTTTTCGTGGCTGCAGGAGTGTTTATGAATTATTCAGGAGTTACAAAACGTGTATTGCAGTTTGCAGAAGCCCTTACTGGTCACTGGACTGGGGGACTTGCTCAGGTAAATGTTTTGTTGTCTGCTCTTATGGGAGGTTTATCTGGATCAAATCTTGCAGATGCGGCAATGGAAGCAAAAATGTTAGTCCCAGAAATGGTGAAAAGAGGCTATTCTAATGAATTTTCGTCAGTTGTAACTGCTACATCTGCCATGATAACTCCTTTGATCCCTCCAGGAATAGCAATGATAATTTATGGTTCTATTGCAAACGTTTCGATAGGAAAATTATTTATTGCTGGATTTGGACCTGGAATTCTACTTACTATTGCGTTAATGGTTCTGGTTTCGATTATGTCGAAGCGACGTCATTACATGCCCCTTCGCGATAAAAGACTTCCGAGTCGTGAAATTTTTTTGTCAGTTAAAACTGCAGCTTTACCCCTCATGTTGCCAATAGTTATAATTGGTGGCATTCGTTTAGGGGTTTTTACCCCCACCGAGGCAGGATCTGTTGCTATAGTGTACTCTTTGTTGCTGGGCATTATATATAAAGAAATGAGTTGGGAGAAATTTACAACAGGCTTGAAGGAAACTCTTATTAATACCGCCTCAATAATGGTCATAGTGGGTGCTGCATCAGCTTTTGCATGGATTTTAACGAGAGAGCGAATCCCACAAATGATAACCGAGATCGTTGTTACTCATATTAGTAATAAATACCTATTTCTTGCTATCGTAAATGTTTTTTTGCTCATTGTTGGAATGTTCATTGAAGGTAACGCAGCCATGGTAGTGTTAGTTCCTTTGCTTGCCCCCATGGCTTATGTTTATGGTATCGATGAAATTCATTTCGCTATGGTATTTATTTTTAATATGGCTATAGGCGCTTTGAGCCCTCCAATGGGTACGTTGATGTTTGTGACGTGTAGCATTACGAAATGCCCGATAGGTGATTTTATAAAGGAAGCAATACCGTTTTATATTTTATTGTTGATTTGTTTGTGTTTGTTAACATATATTCCAATTTTTTCTACCGGGATCGTGCGTTTAGTATATTAGGTGAGAGTTAAGTAGATGATTTGCTATGCTGCGATACAAACAAATGATGATCTTGTTGGGGAAAGCTTATTGTGATTTGTTCCCCCAGTTAAATTGTTTTTAAATTTTGTAAAAGAGAATTGTTAATTTATATAAATATCAAAAAAGTTGTAATATGTATAAATTAATGTCTTATTTCAAGTTAACTCGTTGGTATAAAGATATGATTCAAATAATCCCGGATTTACCAATTTGTAACTAAACTTGAATATTTGAGAGTTTCTGGGAGGCTTAAACTATGGAACATATGATGAAAGTGGTCCTAGTTGATCGTCCAGGTGAAATTCAGATATTGGAAAGGCCGATTCCTCGACCAAATAAAGGTGAAGCCTTATTAAAAGTCAAATATTGTGGAATTTGTGGATCAGATGTAGCTGTGTATAGGGGGAATCAACCTTTCGCAACATATCCGAGGGTTCCAGGACATGAATTTTCAGCGGAAATTATTTCCATTCAAGATAACGAATTGGGGTTAAAGGAAGGCATGTTGGTAACAGCAAATCCATACTTTAATTGCGGCGCTTGTTATCCTTGCAAAAGAGGGAGGGTTAATTGTTGTATAGATAACGAGACAATGGGAGTTCAACGTGATGGGTCTTTTGCGCAGTATATAATAATGCCCATTCACCGTATTTTCCCAAGCAAGGGATTGAATGCAAAGACTTTGGCTCTAGTTGAGCCTTTTGGTATAGGTTTTCATGCTGTGAATCGAGCCGATATAAAAGAAGGCGAAAAAGTATTAGTGTTGGGAGCAGGAGCTATTGGTATTTTCGCCATGCTTTCGGCACTTTTAAAGGGTGCTCAAGTGTACATTGCTGATTTACTTCAGTCTAGACTAGAAATTGCTCGTGAACTTGGAGCAAGTGATATATTAAATTTAACAGAAATTAACCTTGACGAGAAAATAAACGAAATTACAAAGGGTAATGGAATGGATACGGTAGTAGAAGCCGTAGGCTTACCGCAAAGTTTTTTAAATGCAGTTAATGTAGTTTCTTTTAGTGGGAAGGTAGTGCTTATAGGAAACGGCACGAAGGAAGTAAGTTTTAATCAATCTATATTGGTGAAAAAGGAATTAAATATTTATGGATCAAGAAATAGTTTATCTGCCGAGTTTAAGCATCTTATCAACTTGGTTAACGAAAAGAGATTAAATATAGATCGAATTGTGACTGATGTGTACCCCCTTGAGAAGAGTGCACAAGCGTTCTTTGATTTAACGAACAGTCCAGAAAACCATTTAAAAGTACTTTTGAATTTTGATAATTAGTTGAAACTTATCTAACAATGACGAACAACCTCATAGCATTGTTTTAAAATAACCGTGGTTACTTTTGTGTTCGGGACATTCATTGTCAATGAAAAGCTGTGTCTCCTTTAAAAGCCCTCCAGGTGGTGCAGACTAATATATATTCTGGCCTCCTTTCCTTCTAGTGCTAGTGGCGGCAGATGTTAGCCAATTATCTGCTTCCACGTCCGGGAGTGCGTTCAGAGTGTCCTCGATGCTTTGGCGAACTAAGATTCCCCAGTGTCTGCTTTTTACGCCTACCTTTGACAGTGTAATTGTATTTGACGTGCTTCTTCCTTCCCCAACTTTGCTCAAGAGTTTTGTCGTAGGAACTGTTTTGCGAGTGAGCGGGTACAGTATCCCGCTTTAATTAAATGCGCGAAGGTTATTATGCCTTATCGATTAGGACGGAGAAGGGAGAGTTATGCGACTTTTTTAGTAGGTTTTAAATATTTGATCCTTTTTGTTTGCTTCGTTATGCTTCTTGAGGTATATATATCGTATCGCAGGATGATCATACATTGTTTTGTAGTTGGGGAGGTGTAAGTTTTGCTTTGGAAAAT
>JAAYTM010000144.1 GCA_012518015.1 Synergistaceae bacterium | reverse complement strand
AACAAATCATGCCGTTGTTGTTAAACGATGAATGCGGGGGAATTAATTCCAGTCCGCCGATTAACAGATCTTCCATGATCCCCAAGGGTTTTATGGTGAGTTTTTCGAATTTGTTCGATCTTCCCACGGGTGGGGCTTTTTTATGGGAGGAAATAGCAAAAAACAGGCGCACTCTGCTTGCAGCTCTTGTGATCACATCTACATTTGTGGCCACTTACTTCATGAATCAGATATTAAATTTTAGAGGCATGACCTTTTTAGGCTATTTAATGATATTTACCTTTGCGATACTTTTTGCCTGGCTGTCCATTGGTTTTTGGATGGCTCTGGCCGGGTTTATAACAATGCTCAGAGGTTTTGATCGTTATGCACCAAAGGCTACATCGCGAGATATAGAAGAGAACACGCGCATTGCCCTTGTGTTTCCCGTCTACAACGAAGATATTAATCGCGTTTTTGCAGGAATTGAGGCGACCTATCGTTCATTGGAGAAAACGGGAAAGCTTAAACATTACGACTTTTACATATTGAGCGATAGCAATGATCCTGATGCTTGTGTTTGCGAAGAACTGGCATGGGCCGAATGGCGTGAACGGCTTAATGCCATCGGCAATCTATTTTACCGAAGAAGAACGAGGAACGTAAAGAAAAAAAGCGGAAATATAGCGGATTTTTGCCGAAGATGGGGAAAAAATTATAAGTATATGATAGTCTTCGATGCCGATAGCGTGATGAGCGGGGATCTTATGGTAGAAATGACTTCCATCATGGAGTCTAATCCCAGGGTCGGAATTTTACAGAGCGCACCAAAGGCGGTGGGTAGGCGTTCTCTTTACGGCCGCATCCAGCAGTTTGCCAGTTATCTCTATGGTCCTATATTTGCGGCAGGTCTTAGCTTTTGGCAATTAGGAGATGCACAATATTGGGGGCATAACGCAATTATTCGAGTAGAACCCTTCATGAAAAACTGCGCGCTTCCGAGATTGCCGGGGGATCCTCCTTTTGGAGGTGAAATTTTAAGCCACGATTTCGTGGAGGCAGCTTTAATGAGGAGGGCCGGCTATGAAGTGTGGCTTTCATACGATTTGGAAGGAAGCTTTGAAGAAACTCCCCCCAACCTTTTGGAGGAATTATCGAGAGATCGTCGCTGGTGCCAGGGAAACTTACAACATCTCAGGCTTTTTCTCCTTAAGGGTATCATCCCTGCACATCGTTTCCTCTTTTTAAATGGAGTCATGATATACGGATCAGGGTTATTGTGGTTTTGCTTTATATTAATGAGTTCACTTCAGGCAATGCTGGAGGTTTGGATTGAACCGGTTTATTTCCCGCGAGAATACGCTCTGTTCCCTGAGTGGCCCGTATGGTATCCTAAGTGGGCGCTAACTCTTTTTGTAGTTGTTATGATACTGCTCTTCCTCCCAAAGGTATTTGGACTATGTCTTGTAATTTTCAAAAAGCAATCTCATTTCTTTGGCGGCACGTCAAAGCTCATAATGACCGTATTTTTGGAGATAGTATTTTCTATTCTTTTTGCTCCAATCAAGATGTTATTTCACAGCAAGTTTCTTTTCTTTGCGCTCCTGGGAAAAACCGTAGGTTGGGGACCTCAAGAAAGGTCCGATGTCGGTTTAAGTTGGAGAGAGGCCCTTAGATTTCATTGGAGCGGCACGCTGACTGGGCTTATTTGGGGCTCTATTGTATGGATAGTCAATCCAACGTTTTGTATGTGGATTTCTCCAATTTTAATTTCCTTTATCTTGTCAATTTTTCTTACTGTCTGGACGAGTCGCCCTACAGCAGGAGAGGCCTTTAAAGGGTGGGGATTATTTCTTACCCCTCAAGAGACAAATCCTTCATTGGAAATAAGGATTCTGGAGGAAGTTCTTTACGATCCTCCAATACTATCTGACAAAGGATTATGCGCGGCTTTATTCGATCCTTGGGTTAACGCCCTTCACAGAGGACTTATGCGCAAAAAACGCAGTATATCGCGTGACGTTAAGGCAGAGATCGAAACCAAGGTTCTCAGGGGAGACCACGAAAGTCTCACGAAGGACGAGGCTATGAAGCTCTTACGCTCCCCTGCCCTCCTCTTTGAACTTCACAAAAGGATATGGGAAAGCCCTAAAGATGTGTTT